>NZ_DGRD01000054.1:71752-71929 GCF_002390965.1 Corynebacterium sp. UBA4397 | reverse complement strand
TGCGCACCACCAGTGGGGCTGTGGTCACTGGTGCGCAGCTTGTAGAGCGTGCCTGTGCCAACGAGGGGCTTATTACGATCATCAGCCGTACACACGGGCCGGTGGACTTGTACCGCTTTGAGCGCTTCGCATCATCAAAACAGCGCACGATGCTCGCAGCAGAGCATCCCACGTGTG
>NZ_DGRD01000054.1:0-71676 GCF_002390965.1 Corynebacterium sp. UBA4397 | reverse complement strand
CGGCGCGGGCGCCTTACCCGTAAGGGCGGGACAGTAGTCTGGCAGCCACCCCACGCGCACTAGCCGTTAGGGCCACACAGGAGCCCAACGGCGACTTCCGGCACCCCAAAACACACCCCGGTGGGGAAACCAACAACGGGCAGGACTATGACTGTGCAGTGGTCATGATCCCGGGAAATACCGACAAGGGACTCGCTTATCACGCACTCTAAAACCCAGAAGAGCCGCCCACCGAGTATTGACCAAGGACCGACCACGGCTATCTGGGGATCAGCAAAGCCCCGTGTGACTGCGGATTAACCCTTCCACAGTTATACGGGACTTTGAGGCGCTACTCCCACTCGATGGTTCCCGGCGGCTTGGAGGTCACGTCCAGCACTACTCGGTTAACATCATTGACCTCGTTGGTGATGCGCGTAGAAATCTTCTCCAAGACGTCATAGGGAACGCGCGTCCAGTCCGCCGTCATAGCGTCCTCGGAGGATACGGGGCGCAGCACAATGGGGTTGCCATAGGTGCGTCCGTCTCCCTGCACGCCCACCGAGCGCACATCCGCCAAAAGCACCACGGGGCACTGCCAGATTTCGGCATCGAGGCCGGCAGCGGTCAGTTCGGTGCGGGCGATCAAATCTGCCTCGCGCAGCGTTTCTAAGCGCTCCTCGGTGACCTCACCGATGATGCGGATTCCCAGGCCGGGGCCGGGGAAGGGCTGGCGCGCGACGATCTCCTCGGGCAGGCCGAGCTGGCGGCCAACGGCACGGACCTCGTCCTTAAAGAGCAGGCGCAGAGGCTCGACGAGCTGGAACTCCACGTCATCGGGCAGGCCGCCCACGTTGTGGTGGGACTTGATATTGGCAGTTCCATCTCCACCGCCGGATTCCACAACGTCCGGGTAAAGCGTGCCTTGGACAAGGAAGTCCACCTTCTGGCCCGCCAGTACTCCGGCCACGGCGCGCTCGAAGGAACGAATAAACTCCGCGCCAATGGCCTTGCGCTTGGCTTCCGGATCGGTGACACCGGCCAGCTTAGCCAGGAAGGCTGCGCGCTCATCGGCGGTAATGAGCTTCGCGCCCGTAGAAGCCACGAAGTCCGTCTCCACCTGCTCGCGCTCCCCGGCACGCAGCAGGCCATGATCGACAAAGACACACGTCAGACGGTCCCCGATGGCGCGCTGCACCAAGGCTGCGGCGACGGCGGAGTCCACTCCGCCCGACAGGCCGCAGATGGCCCGGCCTTCCGGGCCGACCTGCTCGCGCACATCGGCGATGAGCTGCTCGGCGATATTCTCCGCCGTCCAGTTCTGCTCAAGGCCGGCGATCTCAGTCAAAAAGCGGGTCAAAACCTCTTGACCGTGTGGGGAGTGCAGCACCTCCGGGTGGTATTGCACGCCGGCCATGCGCTTGTCGACGCATTCCATCGCCGCCACCGGCGCACCCGCCGAGGAAGCGGTAACCACGAAGCCTTCCGGCGCCGCCGATACCGCGTCACCGTGGGACATCCATACTTTGTGCTTGGGCTCTAGTCCCTCGTGGAGCACGCCACCGGCAACCGATAGGTCGGTGCGGCCGTATTCGCGCTCGCCCGTGGAGGAGACCGTACCCCCTAGGGCATGATTCATGGCCTGGAAGCCGTAGCAAATACCAAAGACCGGTACGCCAAGCTCCAGCAGCTCGGGCTTGAGGGCGGGTGCCCCGTCTGCGTATACGGACGAGGGGCCTCCCGAGAGAATCAAGGCCGCTGGGTGCTTGGCCTTAATATCTTCCACGGAGGCGGAATTGGGCACGACCTCGGAGTAGATATTGGCCTCTCGCACGCGGCGGGCAATAAGCTGCGCGTACTGTGCACCAAAATCCACAACCAGGACAGGATTCGGAGTGGTGGTTGGGTTAGTCACGCGCACTAGTCTAACTCACGCATAGCAATAGTTAGGAAGCGTGCGCCTTGCCCATCTCCCCAGGGCTTTTAACCTGAGCCTTAGTCGAATGCCTCCGTCGCCGCCGCGGCCGCCCGATACAGCGCCAGGCGCACCGCCCTAATGCCTGGGTGCCGCTCCCTTCCGGCGCGCACAGCGGTAAACAGAGTGCGGGTGGGCTTGCCGGGGATTTCGACGATGCGCAGTCCCTCAAGCAGCGGCAGGAATAGCCGCGGTGCCAAAGAAACGGCGTGGCCGGTGCGCACTAGGTGCGCATGCAGGAAGGGATCAGGGGTCTCGAACTCGACGTTGACGCGGAAGCCATGACGCAGGCCTAGCTGCTGGGTGAACTTGCCCATTGCTAGCTCTGCTGGGTCGATGGCAAAAGGCACGCCCTCCAGATCATCGAACTCCAGGTGTGACCACGGTCCCGTGGTGGGGGTGATGAGGTAGATCGGGTCTTCGATAAGCAGCTCACGGTGGGTGGCCTCATCCGTCAACGGCATGTCCGCCTCGTATTCTTCCCCCAGAATCAGATCGACCGTGCCGGTGCGCAAGGCCTCGATGGCGCTTTCGACATCGCGCTGCATGATTTCCACCCGCAGCTCCGGATAGCGCTGGCCAATCTCCGTCAGCGCCGTGGGAAGAAACGAGGACAAGGCGGTTTGGAAGCTGGTGATGCGCAGGCGCCCGCGCACGCTATCGGTCGAAGCTAGGACCTCCGACTCCGCCTCATCCGCCAGCGCCAGAATCCTGCCCGCGTAATCAGCCAGCAGCTCGCCCTGCTCGGTCAAGCGCACCCTACGCCCCACGCGTTCGTAGAGCTTGACCCCTACTTCCTTCTCGCAGATGGCCAGCTGCTGGGAAATCGCCGAATGGGTGTAGCGCATCGACTGCGCCACCGCCGTGAGCGTTCCGAGGCGTTTGAGCTCAAAAAGCACCTTTAAGCGGTGGAAATCCAGCATAGAAGTGCCCCTTTAAGCTTTCGCGTTTCAAATTGTCATTTTTCCTAACATATATACTCGATAAATCCTAGCTCGACTAACGCTTTGGAATCATAAAGAATAGATTTCATGAAATCCCCGGTCGCAATTCTTTGCGTCATTAGTTCTTGTATCTCTCTCCAATTAGGCGCGGCGCTTGCGACCCAGCTCTTCCCCCATGCCGGCCCCTGGGCCACGGCTTCCCTACGCCTGCTCATCGCCGCCAGCTTCTTGCTCGTCCTCACCCGCCCGAAGGTATGGACGTGGTCGCGCGAGCAGTGGGTCTCCGTTCTCTGGCTGGGAATCTCCCTCGGCCTGATGAATGGATTCTTCTACGCCGCCATCGCACGCATCCCCCTCGGCGTTGCCGTCACGATTGAGTTCTTGGGACCTCTGCTGCTGGCCGCCGTCCTTTCTCGCTCGGCGCGAGACTTCACCTGCGTGGCCTTGGCCGTAACCGGCATGGCCCTACTCGGATTCGATTCCCTGACCAACAACCCGCTCGATGAAATCGGCGTCATCTTAGTGCTCATCGCGGGTGCATCCTGGGCTTTCTACATCTTGTCCAGCAAGAAAACCGGAAGGCTCATCCCCGGTCAGGGTGGCCTCGCGGTGGCCCTGGCAATCGGCGGCTTGGGACTGCTGCCAGCAGGAGGCTCGGGTACGTTGGTCATCATCAACGATCCTTACCTGCTCCTCATGGCGATCGGTACGGGCATCCTCGCCTCCCTCATCCCCTATTCCTTGGAGCTGGTGGCGCTGCGCCGGCTGGCCGCGAATACCTTCTCTATCCTCATCGCCCTCGAGCCCGTCTTCGCTGCCATGTTTGGCTGGCTGCTGCTCTCCCAAGGCATCACGACCTTCAAGCTCTTGGCCATCGCGCTGGTAGTCATAGCCTCCATAGGCCAAGCCGTTGTCTTGCCCTCTGTGCCTTTGCGCATGCACAGGGTCAGGCGCCTGCGCATCCCCCGCCGCGCCCATACCCGTGCGCAGGGATCAAAAAAGGACCCAATGCGCGTGGATCCAGCCAAGCCGGCACCCGCGCACATCGAGTCCTAATACATCTAGCGGATAGCCAGCCCCACCTTTTGGAAGGACTTGAGGTCGGTGTATCCGCACTTGGCCATGGCGCGCTTGAGCCCGCCCACCAAGTTCAACTGCCCCAGTGGATCGTTGGAAGGGCCATGGAGGACAACTTCTAGGCTCAACTCCACCCGTGCTGCAGCGGCAGACGCCGGGGTATATACCTCGGCGAGAGCGCTGCCCACCGGTTCAATGATTCCGCGCGGAAAGCGCGGGTGTCCAGCGGTAGAAGGCCAGTAGTAGCCCTTTCCACCGGCTTCCGCCGCCTGCGCGAGCACGGGTCCTAAGACCACGCCATCCGCGCCACAGGCAATGGCCTTGGCGATGTCTGCCGAGGTATGAATATCCCCGTCCGCCAAAAGGTGCACGTAGCGCCCGCCCGTCTCATCCAGGTAGTCGCGTCGAGCGGCCGCCACATCGGCGATAGTGGTTGCCATGGGCACGTCGATGCCCACTGTCTCTGCATTGGTGTTGACGCCAGAGCCCACGATGACGCCTGCGGCGCCTGCACGCATAAGGTGCAAAGCCGTGGTGTAATCCGCCACACCGCCGGCGATGACCGGAATATCCAAGGTGCCGATGAACTCCTTGAGGTTCAGCGGCTGCCCGCCCTGCTGAACGTGCTCTGCAGAAATGAGCGTGCCTTGGATAAAGAGGATCTCCGCACCCGCCTTGATCACAACGGGGGCCAGCTCGCGTGCACGCTGGGGAGAAACCCGCACCGCGACGGTGACCCCGGAGTCACGCACTTGGGAGATGCGTTCGCTCAACAGTTCCTCATTGAGCTCGGCCGCGTGAAGCTGCTGCAGGTTGGAAAGATCCTGCGGGTTGGACGTGACCTGAGCAATCGCGCCTTCCAGATCACGGTGACGCCCCCACAGGCCCTCGGCGTTAATAACACCCAGACCGCCCTGCTTGCCCATCTCGATGATGAACTCAGGCGTGGCCAAGGCATCAGTGGGATGCGAGACCAAGGGAGTATCGAAGGTATAAGCGTCAATATGCCAGGTAGTGTCCACGTCCTTGGAAGAACGGGTACGACGGGTAGGGACCAGGGATACTTGATCCAGGTCATAGGTGCGGCGGGCCTCGCGGCCGATGCCGATCTCTACGTAATCGCGCACGATAATCTCTTTCTTAACGGTAATTGGGGGCTTCGGCGATTTGCTGCAGGTGGTGGGGGTGAGATTCCTTCAGGCCCGCCGCGGTAATCTGCACAAAACGCTTGGTCTTGAGCTCAGCCAACGTGGCAGAACCGGTGTATCCCATGGAGGCACGCAGGCCACCGACGACCTGGTGAATGATCGCATCGATGCCGCCGCGGAAGGGAACGCGTCCCTCGACGCCCTCCGGCACCAGCTTGTCTTCGCTGCGCACGTCTGCCTGGAAGTAGCGGTCTTTAGAATAGGAACGCTTCTCACCGCTCAGGCCGCGGCCTTGCATGGCGCCCATCGAACCCATGCCGCGGTAGCGCTTGTACTGTTTGCCGTTGACCACCACGACGTCTCCCGGGGACTCAGCGGTGCCAGCCAGCATGGAGCCGAGCATGACCGTGTCCGCTCCAGCGGCAAGGGCCTTGGCGATATCGCCCGAGTACTGCATTCCGCCGTCCCCGATAACAGGAATGCCGGCCGGTGCGGCCACGGCCGCAGCCTCCATGATGGCGGTAATTTGCGGGGCGCCGACGCCGGCGACGACGCGAGTGGTGCAGATAGAGCCCGGCCCGATGCCCACCTTGATGGCATCTGCCCCGGCAGCAATCATGTCGCGGGCGGCCTCTCGCGTGGCCAGGTTGCCACCGATGACGTCGATACGCGAACCGAAGTCACGCTTCACGCGGGAGACCATCTCGAGCACGCGGTTGTTGTGCGCGTGGGCGGAGTCTACAACGAGGACGTCAACCCCGGCATCAACCAGCGCACCTGCGCGGGCATAGGACTCCTCCCCGGTACCAATACCCGCTGCAACCAGCAGGCGCCCGGAGGCATCCTTGGAGGCATCCGGGAATTGCTCAGACTTAACAAAGTCCTTGACCGTGATGAGGCCGATAAGCTTATTCTCTCCATCGACGATGGGCAGCTTTTCTACCTTGTTGGTGGAAAGCAGGCCCAGCGCCTCTTCCTTGGTGACGCCCTCCTTGGCAACTACCAGGGGCATTGCCGTCATGACCTCTGAGACCTTGCGGCTGAAGTCCTGCTCGAAGCGCATATCGCGGTTGGTGCAAATACCCAGCAGCGTGCCCTTGTCGTCCACGACGGGCAATCCGGAGATACGGAAGCGGCTGCACAGGTCATCGACGTCCTGGATGCTCATGTCCGGGGAGGCAGTAACTGGGTCTGTGACCATGCCGGACTCGGAACGCTTGACTATCTCAACCTGGCCCGCCTGCTCCTCGGTGGAGAGGTTCCGGTGCAAAACACCGATGCCACCTTGGCGTGCCATGCCGATGGCCATGCGGGCCTCGGTGACGGTATCCATGGCCGCGGAGGCGACTGGGACGCCGAGGCGAATATTGCGCGTGAACTGGGCCGAGGTATCGACCTCTGAGGGAACTACATGTGATTCGGCGGGCAGCAGCAACACGTCATCAAATGTCAGTCCGTGCAGGATAACTTTATTGGGATCATCTCCACCGGTGTGCACACGGTTTTCGCTCATAAGATTAGGCAACTCCTTCAAGGACCAAGACGTTTCGCGGATACCACAAACTGTAGTGCTTAAAGGGGGTCTAGAGGTAGTCACGAGCCTTGTCAATCTCTGCGACTATTGCATGTCTGCCTCAACCCCACCAACCTGCTACGCGAAAAATTGCCTTAAAGTCCTCGGTTCAATAGGCTCGCAGGCGTGAACTTCTTCGCAAACATGCCCCGCGACCCTTTCGCGGACGATCCCAATGACCCCGCCTCCTTCCTCGAGGAAGAAGAGCAGGCCCTTCCTCTTAGTGAGGAGGACCGCCTCGCCATCATCCACGATCTGGCACTGGTGCAGGAGTTTGCGCGCGTCCTTGGACCCCGCGGCATCGACGGCATCTTCTTCCTCTGTGAGGACTGCGAGGAGAACCATTTTTATGAATGGGACATCATGGCCGCCAACATGCGCGCCACTTTGGAGGGCGAGCTCTCTCCGGTCCACGAGCCCGGCGCGGCCCCTGATCCAAACCGCTACGTCCCCTGGGACTATGCCCTCGGCTTCTTGGACGGGCTTGACGCCCGCTAGTCTTTAGCGCCAGCGCCTTAAAAAAGACCGCCTCCACCAACCATGGATTGCGAACCATGGTGGGTGGAGGGGGTCTTTCTTTGTCTCTAGCTAAGGGGTGGGGGTGTGCCCGTCCGTCCCGCCGCCATGTGCGGGATCTGCCGAATCACTAGGCTCGGCAGGGTCCGTGGGCTCAGGCGCTGTACTCGTCGGTGTTACCGGCCGCGTGGAAGAACCCGGCGTGGTGGTGACGTAGACCGTCTCGGTTTCAACGGCAGTGACCGTCACGGTTTCTGCGCTTGGCGAAGCCGCCGGCGGCACCGATACCGGCGCAGGTGCAGCACCCGGCTCTGGGCTTCTTGTCACCGTGGTGGTGCTGCGCACAACTGGGGAGTCTTTAGACTCAGCCTGCGCAGCCCCTTCCCTGCTACGAACCAGCTTGCGGGCCTCCTCGAGCAGCTGGCGAGTGCCATCCATGTCTCCGGAGGCAACGCGAGAATCAATCTCCTCCAACTTGCTGGCCAACTCCACCGAGTCCGCATCCTGCGAGCCGAATACCGCGGCCTGAATTCCCGCGAGCGGCGAATCAGGTCCGGCATTAAAGATGGCCGTGCCGCTACCCGCAATGAGCAAGGTGGCCGCTGCAGCGCCGATAAGACCATGCATCAAAGGACGCCGCCGACGACTCCGCGCCGATTCTAGGGACATGACGGTGCCGCCGGAAGCCTCAGCACCGGCAGCGCCGTTATCAACGCCACTTTCCGCGCCACTGCCTGTGGCGCCTGCGAGAGCACCAAGCGGAACCTGCGGCATGGGTTGGTGCACTTCATCACGCAACTCCAGCAGGAGCCCGGCCAGTTCGTCTTCACCTTGGGAAGGGTCCTTGCCTAGAGAAAGCGCGTTTAAGAACGCGTCATCATCTCTCTTGACCATGGTGTTCTCCCTTCCTTTTCTTGGTACTTATCATCAACACAAAACCTATACACGAAGCCTCAAGACAAAGCCTTAACTCTGCGCACTGCCTGGCAGCTCACGCCGCCGAGGGGTAGTTCTGTCGAGCAGTTTCACTGGGCCTAGTCAAACTCCTGCGACCGAGACAACGCCTTGCGTAACTGAGCCAGAGCGCGATGCTGGGCTACGCGGACGGCCCCGGCCGTGGAGCCGACGATGTCCGCGGTTTCCTCAGCCGAAAGGCCGACGAACACCCTCAAAATAATGATGTCCCGCGCCTTGTCACTTAGTGTATCGAGCAGGGCTCTTGCTCTGTTACTACCGTCTAAAACCAAGGCAAATTCCTCGGGGGGATTGCCCTGCCCCGTTACCTCCGGCACCTCATCGGTGGGATTGGAATGATCGCGGCCCATTGCCCGGTGTGCATCGGTGACCTTGTTGAAGGCGATCCCGTAGACATAGGCCATAAACGGCCGCCCTTTATCCTCATATGATCCAATAGAGGTGGAGACAGCCAGACAGATCTCTTGGGTCACATCTTCCGCGGTGGGATGACGCCCTCCCCCAATGCGCGCCCGGCAATAGCGCAAAACCGGCGGATAGATAAGGCTCACGAGTTTATGCAGCGCGCGGCGATCGCCAGCAACAGCCGGGGGAACGAGTTCCGCCAGCTCTCTTTCGCTCTCGCTGCTCATGGCTGTCCTTAAGGTCTTTGATAGTACAAATCTATCTTGTCACATGACGAGAGAAAATCTGCCACCAGCCTTCTTTGCTTGCGCTCACAGAAACCCCGCGTACGCCCCCTTTTTGGGGCCTCGCCCATCAGCTCCGAAAGTTCATTAAGCGTTAACCTACGACGTTTACGCTGTTCAATCGTGGCAGAAACACGATCGATACGCACGGAAAACCTGGTGGCAAGAAGCTGGTAACCGGGCGTTCACCGAGGCAAGAAACACTACGAGACGTCGTGTTCGCGGCAGATCCCAGCACGGAGCACGTGCCGCGAACAAACACTAGCGAGCAAATTCTAGATCGAAAAGTTCCCCTAAGGAGACCTCGAACGTGTCCCAGCCAAACCTGCTTCCCGGACCCAACGCAGACTTTTGGGATTGGCAGCTGCAAGGCGCCTGCCGCGGAGAACAGTCCGATGTGTTCTACCACCCAGACGGCGAGCGCGGCCGCGCCCGTGCGCAGCGCGAAAACCGCGCTAAGGCAATCTGCCATTCTTGCCCGGTTTTAGAGCTGTGCCGCGAGCACGCCCTCAAGTCCGCCGAGCCCTATGGGGTGTGGGGCGGCATGTCGGAGGCCGAGCGGGTTGTCGCCCTGCGCTCCCGTCGCCACTCAGTGGTCAACGCTTAAGGTAATCGGCGAGGTAGCGCCCGGTTATTGATTCAGGAACCTCAAGAAGCGCACGGGGAGTGCATGCGGCAACCAATCTGCCGCCGGCAGTGCCCGCCCCCGGCCCCAAGTCGATCACAAAGTCAGAGTGCGCCACCACGCCGAGATGGTGATCCACACAGATAACCGTGGTCCCAGAATCAGCAAGACGGTCAAGCAGCGCTAGGAGCGTCTCCACATCCGCCAGATGCAGCCCGGTCGTAGGCTCATCAAGGACGAGGACATCCTGCGTGGATTTCTTATCGGATAGGTGTACCGCCAGCTTAAGGCGCTGCCTCTCTCCTCCCGATAAGGTGCTTAAAGGCTGTCCGAGCGCGATATAACCCAAGCCCACGTCCACTAAAGTGGCACAGATCTTCGCTGCCTGCGGGACCGAATTCGCGCGGAAGAACTCCGCCGCTTGCTGCGCCGGAAGCTCGAGGACCTCGGCGATGTTCTTTCCGCCAAACCTGTAGCCGAGCACGTCCTCGGAGAAGCGCCGTCCCTCACAGACCTCGCAGGGCACGTCCACCCCGCTCATCACGCCAAGCTCCACATGCACCACGCCAGCGCCATTGCAGTGCGGGCAGGCGCCGGCCGAGTTGGCAGAAAAGAGCGCCGGCTTCACCCCATTGGCCTTGGCAAAAGCTTTACGGATGGGCTCCAGCGCACCTGAATATGTAGCAGGGTTCGAGCGCCGCGAGCCCCGGATAGGCTCCTGGGTTAGAAATTGCATCCTTTCCCGCGCCTGCGAAGGAATACAGGCTAGCAGCGAGGACTTACCAGAACCAGCCACGCCCGTGATGACGCTCAGCACCCCGAGCGGCAGGTCTACGTCGACCTCGCGCAGATTATTGCGCGCAGCGCTACGAATCTCAATGGCCCCTGCCACGGGCCGCGTTTCTTCCTTGAGCCGGACGCGGTCGGCGAAGTGTTTCCCCGTCAAGGTGGGTGCGCTGCGCAGCTTGGCGACGTCGCCAGTAAAGACAATCTCTCCGCCCCTCGCCCCCGCTCCCGGGCCCATGTCGATGACGTGATCTGCAATGGCGATGGTCTCCGGCTTGTGCTCGACAACGAGGACGGTGTTGCCCTTGTCCCGCAGCCGCAACAAGAGGTGGTTCATTCTGTCGATGTCGTGGGGATGCAGCCCGGAGGTGGGCTCGTCGAATACATAGGTGACGTCGGAAAGCGCGGAACCCACGTGTCGCACCATGCGGGTGCGCTGGGCCTCACCGCCAGAAAGCGTGCTGGTGGGGCGGGAGAGGCTGAGGTAGCCCAAACCAATCTCGATGGCGTTGGACACGGCACGGGAAAGCGCCTCAACCAGTGGGGCAACCCCCGGTGCATCGATGCCGGCCAACCACTGCGCGAGAGCGCCCAACTCCATCTCGCTGACCTCAGCGATGGACTTGCCCCCCAGGTAAGACTGTCTGGCATGGCGCGCGAGCCGCGTGCCTTCACACTCGGGACAGTCCACGAATACCACCGCGCGCTGGACAAACTCGCGCAAGTGCTTTTGCAGGCTCTCCGGATCCTTGGCCAGCATCGAAGCCTTCATCCGCGGCACCAAGCCCTGGTAGGTGACATTGATGTCCCCCACCTTCACCTTCTTATCGGCGCCATAATAGAGCAGCTCTTTTTGCTTCTCGTCGAAGCTCCTCACCGGCACGTTCACCGGATAGAAACCAGAAGCCGCGTAGGACTTCCAAGTCCACGTCCCCACCTTCATGCCAGGAATGAGGATAGCGCCCTCCTCCAGGCTGAGATCTTCATCCACCACGGCGGAAAGATCTATCTCACTAGCGCGCCCCAAGCCCTCGCAGGCCGGACACATGCCTCCGATGCGCTCGAAGCTACGCACCTCCTTTACGCCGTTCACCTCCAGCGCGCCCTTGCCTGAGGCCGAAGGAATGTTGAAGGAATAAGCAGCGGGACCTCCGGCGCGCGGCTGCGCGGCGCGGGAAAAGAGCACTCTCAAAGAACCCGTGATGTCCGTGGCCGTTCCAAAGGTGGAGCGCGCATTCGGAGCCAGCGGTTCCTGGCCCACGATGATGGCTGCGGTAAGCCCCTCGAGTTCCTCGACATCAGCGCGGGCTTGGGAGGGCATGAATACCTGCACGAAGCCGGGGTAGGTTTCATTGATAAGCCGCTGGGATTCGGCGGCGACCGTGTCAAAAACCAGGGAGGACTTCCCGGAACCAGACACCCCGGTAAACACCGTCAGCTTCCGCTTGGGAATGTTGACGTTTAATCCGCGCAGGTTATTCTCCCTGGCACCAACGACTTTGATGTACTCCTGCTCGATCACGCTGCCAGTCTGCCAGAAAATTCAGTGCAGGTTTCCAGTAGGCATGAGAAAAGGGGCGCCACGCTGCTGCGTGACACCCCTTACCAGAGCCGGAGGCTCTTTGGATTACTTCTCTAGATTCCCCTTAGTGGGAGTGACCATGAGGAGCGGCCGGAGCCTGCTCCTCAGCCGGCTTTTCCACTACGGAAGCCTCGGTGGTAAGGATCATCCGCGCCACGGAGGTGGCGTTAACCACTGCGGAGTGGGTGACCTTGACCGGATCGATGATGCCTGCGGAGACCAGGTTGCCGTACTCGAGGGTGGCGGCGTTGAAGCCTTCACCGTTGGCAGCCTCTGCGACGTGGGAGACCACGACAGAACCGTCAAGTCCTGCGTTCTGGGCAATCCAGTAAGCGGGGCGGGTCAGCGCGCGAGCCACGGAAAGCACGCCCACCTTAGCCTCGCCCTCGAACTCCTCGGCGTAGTCCTTGAGCACCTTGGAAATCTGAACCAGGACAGATCCGCCGCCGGCGATGATGCCTTCTTCGACCGCAGCACGAGCGGCGTTGATGGCGTCCTCGACGCGCAGTTTACGCTCGTTAACCTCGGTCTCGGTGGCGGCACCGACGCGGATAACCGCGACACCGCCGGAGAGCTTAGCCAGACGCTCCTCGAGCTTTTCCTTGTCCCACGTGGACTCGGTGCGCTCAACCTCACGGCGGAGCTGCTCGCGGCGAGCCTCAACGGCCTCGGCGCTGCCTGCTCCGTCGACAATGACGGTGTCATCCTTGCTGACGGTGATGCGGCGAGCGGAACCGAGTACCTCGAGGCCTACCTCGTTGAGGTTGACTCCGACCTCAGGGTCAATGACGGTGGCACCGGTGACAACTGCAAGGTCGTCGAGGAAGCCCTTGCGACGCTCACCAAAGTAGGGAGCCTTGACCGCAGCGACCTTCAGAACCTTCCGGATGGAGTTGACTACCAGCGCCTGCAGCGGCTCTCCCTCGACGTCTTCCGCGACAATCAGGGTGGGCTTGCTGGATTCCGCAATCTTCTCCAACAGGGGAAGGAAGTCCGGCAGGGAGGAAATCTTGTTACGAACCAAGAGGATTGCGGCATCGTCCAAGACGGCGGTGCTGGTCTCTTCTTCCGTGGCGAAGTACGGAGAGAGGTAGCCCTTGTCAAAGGAGATACCCTCGGTCACGTCCACGGTCGATTCGATGGACTGCGATTCCTCAACAGTGAGGACGCCGTCCTTGCCAACCTTGTCCATGGCGCCGGCGACCATCTCGCCGACCTCAGGGTCACGGGAGGAGACGGTGGCGACCTGAGCGACCTCGCTAGAGGTCTTGACAGGAGTAGCGCGAGCCTTGAGCTCTTCTACTGCCTTGTCTGCGGCCGCGGCGATACCGCGGTTGAGCTCAATGGGGTTGGCACCGGCCGCAACGTTACGCAGGCCCTCATAGACCAGTGCCTGTGCGAGCAGCGTAGCGGTGGTGGTGCCGTCACCGGCAATGTCATTGGTCTTGACGGCCACGGACTTCACCAGCTGTGCGCCGAGGTTCTCAAAAGGATCTTCTACGTCGATGTCACGCGCGATGGTAACGCCGTCATTCGTGACGGTGGGTCCCCCAAAAGACTTGGACAATACGACGTTGCGGCCGCGTGGTCCGAGGGTCACCTTGACGGCATCCGCCAGCGTATCGACACCACGCTGGATGCCCTCACGGGCTTCCTGGTCGAATGCAATTAGCTTTGCCATAGTTGAAACGCCTTACTTCTCGATGACAGCGAGCAGATCACGAGCAGAAAGCAGGAGGTACTCCTGACCGTCATACTTCAGCTCGGTTCCGCCGTACTTGGAGAAGATAACAGTATCGCCCTCGTTCACGCCGACGGGGATGACTTCACCCTTGTCATTGCTGCGGCCGGGGCCTACAGCGATGACGGTTGCCTCTTGTGGCTTTTCCTTCGCAGAATCCGGAATGACGAGACCGGATGCGGTGGTGGTCTCTGCCTCTACGATCTGAACGAGAACCTTGTCCTCGAGCGGCTTAATGCTTGCCATGATGATTCCTCCGTTAATGAATCAGTGAGTTGTATGTGCCGGTTGCGGATGTCCAGCACAGCCGTCGTCGCGGGTGAACAACTGTGGGTCAAACAACCTATTAGCACTCTACCCTCGCGACTGCCAGCCCTCAACTACGCAAGGCTCATTAACTGTTCGCCCCTCGCGAACAGGAGGAAAGGCCAGCACAACAACGTGTTCAGCCTAGAGAGAGTTCTCCGAGTTAATCACTGCGGCACGCCAGAGATGGTATTCCTCCGGCATGTCTTCACGGTAGTTCTTTACAGCGCGGATGCCGTGGTCCACCGCATCCATGACTGCGTCAATGGAGTCATCCTTCCCAGCGGAATCAACAAAAATAACTGGACCGCAGATTGCGCGAATAGGATCCTGGAGGAAACGCGAGTTCCCCGTATCGGCAGCGTTGCGCGCGAGCGAGGCTACCGGGTTAGGCTCAGCGCCATCATGCTTGGCTTGGGGGTTATAAAGCGCGGCATAAGTAGTTCCATCATCTTGAAAGGCCACCGAGACTCGCCCCTCGGTGGCGCCGCCAAGAAACTGATTAGCGTGTTCGAGTTCGAAGTCGATTTTGCGGTGGCTGAGATCCGGATTAACAAGAAAACCAATGGTCATGACGGCAGAGAGCTCCTTTAAAAAAGGCAAAGAGGACAGTAATGTCTCGCACACTACCGCCCTCTTTGGGACCCTGCATCCGCAGGACAGCGAACCTTAGGTTAACAACGGGGTTTCTACGTCCATCTGCGTATCTGTGCCCACACCCAGACCAGAAGGCTGCGCCCCTTCATGAATCAACTGCGAGGCAAGCGCCGCGATCATCACGCCATTATCGGTGCAGAGCTTGAAACGCGGCACCCGCAACTCGATACCAGCCGCAGCGCAACGCTCCGCCGCCAGTTCCCGCAGCCGAGAATTCGCCGCCACGCCACCGCCCAAAAGCAGCACCTTGGCCCCGCACTCCTGACAAGCGCGCACTGCCTTCGCGGTGAGCACGTCCGCGACGGACTCTTGAAAGGAGGCGCAGACATCCTCGATGCTGATAATCCTGCCCTCCTTCTCCGCTTTTTCCACGTAACGAGCAACCGAGGTCTTGAGCCCAGAGAAGGAAAAATCATGGCGATGCTCGCCGCGCAGATCCTCCGCACGAGACAGTCCGCGCGGGAATGCGATGGAGGCCTCGCCCCGCCCCGCCAGCTTGTCGATGGCGGGGCCTCCCGGATACCCCAAACCAAGCAAACGCGAGACTTTGTCATAGGCCTCGCCGGCGGCATCATCGAGGGTCGTGCCGATTTCCCGCATGGGCTTGCCCACGGCCTCTACCTCCAGCAGCTGCGTGTGTCCCCCCGAGACGAGAAGCGCCACAGCATGGGGCAGACTCTCACCTTCCAGGTTTGCCACGGCAACGTGCCCGCCCAGGTGATTAACCCCGTAGAAAGGCACCCCCCACGCCGCCGCATAAGCCTTGGCGGCAGACGCGCCCACCAGCAGTGCCCCGGCGAGTCCCGGGCCAACGGTAGCAGCGACGGCATCGGGCTTGTCGATGCCGGCTTCCTCCAAGGCCGCCCGCATCACCTGCGGCATGGCCTCGAGGTGCGCGCGCGAGGCAATCTCCGGCACTACCCCGCCGAAGCGGGCGTGCTGCTCCATCGACGAGGCAACGGCATCCGCCAAGATCTCCATGTGACCGTCTGCGGATAGCTCAATAATGCCTACCCCGGTCTCGTCGCAGGAGGACTCGATTCCTAGGACTTTCATCTCTGACTCTTTCTCATTCGAACCATGGTGTGCGCATCCGCACCGGAAGGCTGATAATAATTTCGGCGGATTCCCTGCTTGATAAAGCCATAACGCTCATAGAGCGCCAGCGCTGCGGTATTGCCCACGCGCACCTCGAGGAATACCGGCGCATCCTGTGAGTCGGCGATGTGAACGATGTTGTCCATCATCATCGCGCCGACGCCGCGGCGTTGCGCCTGCGGGGCCACCCCAATGGTGTGGATCTCGTACTCCGGATCCGTGGCTGGCCCCAACAAGGCGAGTCCGGCGTAGCCGAGGAGAAGCCCTTCTTCCTCCACCCCGAAGTAGAAGTTGAAGGGCTGGGAGATCTCTACCTGGAAAACATACTTAGACCACGGCGTCTCACCGGGAAAGAGCAGCTTCTCCAGCTCCGCGCAGCGCGCGGCATCCGCGGTCACGAGCTCCCGCAGGTTCACTTGGTGACCTCAGAAAGAGCGGAAGAACGCGGTTTCGGTGCCGGCTCCTTAGCATCTGGGCGCCGCAGGTACAGCGGCACGAGCGGAGCGGGTTGCGCTTGTAGATCCGCAACCACCACCAGATTCGCTGGGAGTGGGCCCGCACTGTGCGTGGGCAGAGCCCGTAGGCTCTCCGGCAACTGTGTGGCGAGATTTGCTGGAATGATGACGGCATCTACATCTGTGCCCGCAACGGTGTCCAAGATGGCCGGCTTACACACCTCGGGTCCATCGATGCGCTTTCCTTCCTCGTAGGCGGCCCAGTAGACCTCCTTGCGCCTAGCATCGGTAGCAACCAGAACCTTGCCGGTGGTGGCGTAACCGATGGCGTCGTGGGTGCACACCCCGTGCACCGGAACGCCTAAAGCATCCCCTACTGCCGAGGCGGTGGCCATGCCTACCCGCAGGCCGGTAAAAGGCCCCGGACCGCAGCCGACGACGACGGCGTCGATATCAGCGAAAGCCATTCCCGCAGCTTCAAGCAGCTCCGTGATGGTGGGAATGAGCATTTCATTATGGGCACGGGTATCTTTAAGAATCCGCTCCGCAATCAACCCGGAGGCGGGATCTACCAAGCCGGTGACAAGATCGGTGGTGGCAGTGTCAATGGCAAGGACGTTCATTTAGGCCGCCAAGACCCAGCCACCCTCGCCGGTGCGGGCGAAGGGCAAAAGCTGGAAAGCATCTACAGCGCCCTGGATCTGCTGGGTAGAGCACACATCGATATCCGAGCGCTTGGCATATTCAACAAAGGAGTTTCCAGCGGTATCCACCGCAACGATGTAGTTATCCCCCTCCGGGATCTTGCCATCGACAAAGGTGAAAGGCTCGAGGTCTACCCCGCCTTGTTCCATATCAGCCTCGGAGAATCCAGGACAGACAAAGACAACGCCGCGCCACTGCTCACCGTAGAAATCCGCTGGGGCCACTGCCATCATGGTGAGATCATCCGGGGCGTTTTCCAAGGTGTGAGCCAGCGTGGATTTGGTTGGTGCCGCCTCCCGCATCATCGTGGTAGCGACCAGCACCATCATGACCACGATGAAGGCCGCGATGACGAGCGTGACTATATTGCGCGCAAGCTTAGACATTGAGTTGCTGTGCTCCTTGGAAACGGATTGAAACAGAAAAATACGGGACTTAAAACAGACGCTATGCATAAAGGCGGGGGGTACGCCTTGGTGGTCAAACCCACTTCTTTTCCTGATGCTACCCGCCACCTCGGACAGATGGAAAAACCTCCCTGCAGCACATGCCAGTCGGCATGCACCACAAGGAGGGCTAGATTCTTAAGCTCTCCAAAGGAGATGTGCTTCTACATCAAGAGCACTAGGAGAATCTGCGAGGCGACGATCTTTCCGATAATCGTCGTGGGATAGACAGTGGCCCAACCGCGGTTGGCCAGCTCCGTCCCTGTCTGAGTATTGATGTATGCAAACACCGCCGGGTTGGTGGTCATGCCTGCGGCACAGCCCATGGCCTCGTCCCACTTGAGGCGGAAGAGGAGCATACCGATGATGCCGATGCCCAAGGCCGAAACCAGGGTGATGATGAGGCCCACGCCCATGATTTTCAGGGAGGTCGGATCCGTCAGGGCATTGCGGAAGGCTGCGCCAGCTGAGGTACCAACGCCGGCAAGGAACAAGGTCAGGCCGAGAGTCGACATGGTCTGGCGAGTATGGAAAGGCATCTGCCAGTTCAGCGGGCCGGTTCGGTTGAGGTAGCCCAGAAGCAGGCCGACAACGATGGGCCCGCCGCCGAAGCCAAGCTGCAGCGTGGTGCCGCCGGGAATCGGAATCGGAATAAGGCCAAGCAGCATACCCAACGTCAGGCCGACAGACATCGAGAGCAAGTCGGCATTACCCAGTGCAGACTCGGAGTTGCCGAGGTAGTTCTTTACGTCTTGGAGGCGCTCCGGGGAGCACACCACGCGCACGCGGTCAGAGTAGTTGAGCACGAGATCTGGGTGCGGAACAACATCCGCATCGCCTTGGCGGACGCGGGCAATGATGAATCCGTGATCGAGGGCCTTGATGTCGCGGATACGCTTTCCCGCAATCTGCGGGCTAGAGACTGTAACACGCGTATAGAGCAAGCCTGCGTCCTCAGTGAGCTCGATGTTTTCTTCGGTTCCAAGCACCTTGATAGCCGCATTGACAGCCTCCTCAGTTCCGTTGAGCAGGAATACCTCGCCTTTTTCAAGGCTCATCTCGGGAACAGCTAGGCGGTGATGGTGATCATCGCGGACCAAGCGGGTAGCCACAACCTTCTGCCCGGTTACCCGGTAGATGTGGCCCGCAGTGTCATCGAAGTCTTTAGCTAGGCGCACAGCTTTCCATACCAATGGAGTGGGAATCATTCCCTCGCCGCGCGCATCCTCGACGTGGTTGATGCGGAATGCACTAGCGCCTATTGCCGCGACCGCGATTGCTCCGATAACTGCGCCCGGATAAGCCAGAGAGTAACCAACGACAGGCTCAGAGTTGCCCACCATATCTACCACTGCTGCCATACCTGGCGTGGAGGACAGGGATCCGGCGAACATGCCGACAGCGACGGGGACGTTGAGGTCGAAGAACTTGATAAGCAGATAGCCCACGCCGACGAGGGCGACGAGCATTCCGACCATAAACAACGTCAGCTTCCAACCGCGGTTTTTGAACTCGCGGACGAAGGAGGGACCGAAGCTCAGACCGATCGCATAAACAAAGATTGCGAGGCCGAATTGGTAGACGAAGGGCGGTATCTGGATATCAGGATTTGCCGTAGAAAGACCGAGCGCGACAAACATCGCTGCCGCCGCACCGAGAGAGACTCCGAAAACCTTTATTTTTCCGATAGCCAACCCCACCGCCATTATAAGAAAGAGAGAAAGGAGTGGACTGGATGCCAGGAAACTTAACACTCTTCCAGTTTGGCCGAATAGTTTCCCTACTGCAACCTGCGGTTATTAGATATGGATCACTTATATATAGGGCGAACAAAACGGGCGTACTTGATAGCCTATTCTCCGCCGTTTTCCCAGCTCCACGTGAATACTCGGGCGTCGGCGCCAGAGTCCTGCGCAATGGCCTCGCGGTCAATGTTGATGAAGAGGTAGCTCTCACTGATCTGTTCAACCAGCCCGCCGCCCCACTCCGCTACGACCACTGCATCCTCCAGAGCCGTATCGAGATCTAAAGCATCAAGGTCCCCCAAAGGATCACCCGATCCGGCCCCGAAGTCGTCGACAAGGCGGTAGGCATCAACATGGATTAAGGCCGGGCCGCCTACCTGCGAATGATGCTCGCGGGCAATGACGAAAGTCGGCGAAGTCACCCTGCCTTTTACCTGCATTCCGCGCGCTATCCCCTGGGTGAAGGTGGTCTTACCGGCACCGAGCGGACCGTCCAAGATGACCAAGTCCCCGGCCTCTAGGGATTTTCCTAGCCTCCATCCAAACTCCTGGGTATCTGCGGCGGTAGCCAGCTCGCGTCTCCCGCTGCGGGGAAAATCGCTACGCAAGATCTAGACCTCCTTCGTATGCACGCACCGTGCGTCCCGTCGGAAGGCACAAGACCTCATAGTTGATGGTGTCCGCAGCATCCGCCAGCTCAGTTGCGCTCATGCCGCCTGTGCCGAAAATGATCGCCTCATCACCTTGCGCAACCTCAAAGGGATTATCACCCAGATCGACGACGATCTGGTCCATGCATACCCTGCCTACTTGCGGATAGAGCTTGCCCCCAATGCCGACCTGCAGCTTGCCTTGAAAGGCACGCGGGAGGCCATCTGCATAGCCGCAAGGAACCGTGGCCAAAAAGCCAGACTGCTTGGCCTTCCACGTCAGGCCATAGCAAGTCCCCTGCCCCGCTTCAATGGGCTTGACGTTGACCAGATTCGCCGCCCACGTCATTGCCGGGCGAAGGCCGTGGTCCACGCCTGGGACCGGTTCGAGGCCATAGCAGGCGAGGCCCACGCGCACCTGCTCAAAGTGCGCCGATGGACGCGTCAGAGTGGCCGGCGAATTCGCCAAATGGTTGAGCGGACACTCCAACCCGGCTTCCCTGGCCTGCACGAGGGCCCGCCGGAAGTTAATCTCTTGGACGTCATTGTAAGGGTTATCCGGTTCATCGGCGCAAGCGAAGTGAGACATCAAACCGAGTACTTCGATCTGCGCGGCATCCCGCAGCAGCTCAAAGACTTGGCCCCAGTCTTTCTCGTCCACCCCGGAGCGGTGCATGCCCGTCTCCACCTTGATGTAGACGCGGGCTGGAACTTCGGTACTAATGAGCGCTTTAGCATGCTCGAGGGAGGGCACTCCGATACAAATCCGCGAAGCCAGCGCCTCCGTCAGATCCTCGCGCGCATCCCACAGCCAAGCAGTGATTGGAAGATCGGAGCCATGCTTGCGCAAAGCCACCGCCTCCGCCAACGTAGCAACACCAAAGGCATCGGCTCCCGCCTTTTCCATGACCGGTGCCACCCGCTCCATACCATGACCATAGGCATCCGCCTTGAGGATGCACATCAGCTTGACAGGGCCTAGCTTCTCCTTGAGCACGCGAACATTATGAGCGATGGCATCAAGGTCGATTCTCGTTTGCAGCATGGAAACTATTGTGCCACTCGCGTGGCACCCGCAGTGTCCCTCACGCCGAAAACACCAAAGGCGCCCCTCCCCACCCCGTGCTAGGGATAAGGAGAGGCGCTATTAGCGACGCCGTCTATGGCATCGGTGGATTACTCCACGGTGACGGACTTGGCCAAGTTGCGCGGCTGATCGACGTCGTAGCCCTTGGCCTCAGCAACGTTGCAGGCAAACATCTGCAAAGGCACGGTGGCCAGCAGCGGCTGCATCAGAGTCGGTGCCTGTGGGATGCGGATGACGTGGTTGGCATAAGCCTCCACTGCCTCGTCCCCTTCCTCGGCGATCACGATGGTGATAGCACCACGGGCGCGAATCTCCTGAATATTGGAGACCACCTTGGCGTGTAGGGAATCCCGGCCACGCGGGGAAGGAACGATGACGAATACCGGCTGTCCCTCCTCGATCAGGGCAATGGGGCCATGCTTGAGCTCGCCGGCGGCAAAGCCTTCGGCGTGCAGATAAGCAACCTCTTTGAGCTTGAGCGCGCCCTCAAGTGCGACGGGGAAACCAACGTGACGGCCCAAGAACAGAACAGACTCAGCGTCCTGCATCGAGCGAGCAAGCTCCCCTACCTGGGGTTCCTCGCTGATGACCTTCTGAATCTTATCCGGCATCTGCCGTAGCTCATCGAGGACATTCTCGACTTCATCGGCGAACATATTGCCACGCAGCTGAGCCAGGTACAGGCCCAGCAGATAGGTCGCAGCGATTTGCGCGAGGAAGGCCTTGGTGGAAGCCACGGCGATTTCGGGACCAGCGTGGGTGTAGAGCGCAGCATCGGATTCGCGAGGAATTGAAGAACCCTGCGTATTACAGATGGCGATAACCTTCGCGCCTTGCTGGCGCGCGTGGCGTACCGCCATCAATGTATCCATGGTCTCGCCGGACTGCGAAAGCGCAACGACTAGGGTCTTCTCATTGACAATGGGGTCCCGGTAACGGAACTCGTGAGCCAATTCCACCTCGGTAGGGATTCGGCACCAGTGCTCGATGGCGTAGCGCGCGACGTGGCCGGCATAGGCCGCGGTACCACAGGCAATGACGATGATCTTATCGATGGACTTCAATACAGACTCATCGATGCGCACCTCATCGAGAGTGAGCTTACCCTGCTCGTCAAAGCGACCCATGAGAGTATCGCGCACGGCAGCGGGCTGATCGTGGATCTCCTTTTCCATGAAGGAGCTAAAGCCACCCTTTTCTGCGGCTGCGGCATCCCACAGGATTTCGAAAGGCTTACCCTGCGAGGGGTTGCCCTGGTAGTCGGTGATGTAGACATCATCCGCAGTGATGGTGACGACCTGGTCATTTTCCAGCTCGACGGCGGACTTTGTGTAATCAATGAAGCCGGAGACGTCAGAACCGAGGAAGTTCTCGCCCTCACCCAGGCCGATGACCAGCGGCGAATCGCGACGGGCCGCAACGATGCGATCCGGCTGCTGCGCATGGATGGCCAGGATGGTGAAAGCACCTTCGAGGCGCTGGCAGGTCAGCTGCATCGCCTTGGTCAGGTCTTGGCCCGCCTCATTGTGGAACACATCCCCCAACAGGGTGGCCGCAACCTCGGTATCGGTCTCCGAAATTAAGTTATACCCCTTGGCCTGCAGCTCGCTCTTGAGCTCTGCAAAGTTCTCGATAATGCCGTTGTGGACAACGGCCAGCTTGCCGTCATCGACCACGTGAGGGTGCGCATTAACATCCGTGGGGCCACCGTGGGTTGCCCACCGAGTGTGCCCAATTCCCAGGACAGAATCCGGCAGAGGACGAGCCTCAATCTCCGCATCCAGCGCGGCAACCTTGCCGGCTTTCTTACGCCAGCTGATCTTTCCGTCCGAGTAGACGGCCACGCCGGCTGAGTCGTATCCGCGATATTCCAGACGGCGCAAGCCTTCTAGAACCACGTCGAGGGCATAATATTTACGGTCACATCCGGGGTGACCTACATATCCAACAATTCCGCACATAGGTCTCGATCCTACCTCATTGTTTCGAAGCCCAGTTGTGCCGAGACTCGCCCAGCACGGAGCGATTTGCCCCACGATAAGCAGCGCTTCCGATTGCGCCTTTTGGTAACCAACAAGAAGCGTAAACGGTGAATTATTTCACCAGGAAAATACACATTTAAGCGCCCCCTTCTTCGCTAATTACCCCCGCTGACATGTTACGGAGGCTAGGGAAATTCAAGGAAATTGCTATACTCTGCACAGCAATGGCCTAGTTGTTGTGTAAGCAGCACCGCGACTGCGCTCCCTGTTCCCCGATTCTGAATGCCATGTCCTGCGCGCCCTACGCGTGTGAAGGACCATTCTCTCCCCAGAAAGAGTCAGACCTATGACCCAGCAGCCCCGACACCGTCTCCGAAAGCGCGTTCTCGGCGTTGTAGCCGCACTCGCCTTGGCCACTCCTGGCGTAGCACACGCTCAAGATTCGACTTCTAGTCTGCTCACCGATCCTGAATTGCGTGATCTCATCCAGTTCTCTTCCCAGTCCCCCCTCTCCAGCGGCTACAACCTGCACTTCACGCTGAGCAGCCTCAATGCAATTGGCTCCTCGGACCTTCTTCCCGGGTCGATGTCCGGCATAGATCCCTACTATCCCCGCCCAACTAAGGAGGGCATCGAAAAGCCCGAGGTCATCGATCGCGGCGCACCGGACGGCGCTGGCATCGAGAGGTGGGTTGTTGCCTCTCCCAGCATGAAGCGCGACGTCGTCGTTCAAATCCGCAAGTCCCCTACGGGGCAACCGGCGCCCATGCTCTATCTTCTCGATGGCATCGACGCGCCCGAGCACACAGGAATGATCAACCCAGGTCGAATCCAAGAAACGCTCGCTCACGAAAACGTCACCCTAGTCATGCCCACGGAAGCACGCGCATCTATGTTCTATGACTGGGAGAGCTACGACGAAAACCTTGGGCTCAGCATGTGGGAGACCTTCATGACCAAGGAGCTGGCCCCCCTTCTTGAGGAAGAGATCCCCTTCAACGGCAAGCGCGGCGTCGGCGGAATCTCCATGGGCGCTGGCGGAGCGTTGAACCTCATCAACCGCAATCCCGAAATGTTTGATGCTGCCATCGGAGTTTCTGGCTGCTATTCCAACTCCGATCCCATCGGCGAGCAGACCCAGAATGCCATCGTCCAAAGCCGTGGCGGAAGCGTGAAGAACATGGTCGGTGAAAAGGGCTCGCCCGCTTGGAAGGCGCACGATGTCGCCGCAGATGTCAGCAACTTGACCAACAAGTCCATCTATCTTTCTTCCGCCAACGGAAGTATCAATGCCGAGGACGCGGAATACTACCAATACTGGAACCCGAAGGACATCTTCGTTGGTATCATTCTGGAACAAGGATCCTACTACTGCACCAAGCGCCTTGAGCAGGAGCTCAATGACGCGGGTGCCACCGATACCGAGGTTGTCTACGATGACCACGGCGGACACAACTGGAAGACCTTCCAGCCCCACCTCGCACTCGGCTGGGAACACATCAAGCCGGCGCTAGAGAGCTAGAGCCCAGCCGCTTCCGAAAAAGCAAAAACGAAAAAGGTTAGGGCCGCATTTCCTTCTTAGTAAAGGCAATGCGGCCCTAACCTTTGTTCTCTTCTAGAAAGCTTCTATCTTTTCCTAGGCTTGAGCAAAAGCCTGAGATAGCGCTGGGAAGAGAGGGTGATCGCTGGCAATGCCGGTCAGCTCAGTAGCGAGAGCATCCGTTGCCGAACGGTCGCCCCGAGCTGCGGCGAGCTTCTTTTGGAGCTCTACTGATTCAACATCCTCAGGAACATCAAAGGCCAAGGCTGCAGAGACTGCGCCGACAAGGGCGGTGGCCTCATAACCCTTTTCGGCCAACTCTGCGGCCGGGCCGATGAAGCGCTCGTGGCGCGAGATTTTGCGCAGCGGAGCACGTCCCACGCGCACGGTGGTATCGGGCAGATCGGGGTTCTGGAATCGAGTCAGGATCTTATCCACGTAAGCCTGCTGGACCTTCGGATCGAAGTTGAACTTCTCCACGATGAGCTGCTTGGTCTCCGCAAGGACTGCAGCAACCTTAGCCTGCACGTCACGGTCAGCCAGGGCGTCGGCGATCTTGGTTATTCCGGCCACGTTGCCAAAGTAAGCGGTGGCAGCATGTCCGGTGTTGACGGTAAAGAGTTTGCGCGTGATATAAGGCGCCAGATCCTCAACCCAGGTGATGCCGGGAATCTCCGGCACATTCTCACCAAAAGGCGCAACCTCAACGGCCCACTCGTGATAGGTCTCAACCGTGACATCGAGAGCCTCTGCACCCTCGCGGTGCTCCTGGTTAGGAACAATCCGGTCGACCGCAGTGTTGGCGAAGAACGCGATCTCATCAGCTTGTGGATAAGCCTCGCGGATACCTGCCGCCAAGCCGTCGGTAGCGTTGATGGCGTTCTCACAGGCCATGATGGCTACCTTGCCCTTACCAGCGGCGGCACGGCGCTCAAGGCCTTGGGCGATGGTCGGGGCGATGATCCGCAGCACGTTCGGCCCCACGGCGGTGGTGATGATGTCTGCCTCGCCGATCTCGCGGTAGAGCCCCTCGAGATCGGTGGCCGAGTTGACACCGGAGAACCCTGTTACGGTGACGTCCCGAGCGTCGTGGCCTACTTCGTGCACGGTGTAGGAATCGTATTCGTTGAGGGCGTCAATAAGCGGGGCGGAAACATCCGCAAAGACCAGCTCATATCCAGCCTCGCGCAGGAGAATCCCCACGAAACCGCGTCCAATGTTTCCGGCTCCAAAATGTAGTGCCTTCATTAACTAGTGACCTTTCCGAAGATTTTGAGAATCTCTTCCTTGGTGGTGGCCTTTTCAAGCTGTTCGACGGTCTCTTTCTTGCCGAAGATCTTGGCAATCTTGGACAAGGTCTTCAGGTGGGTACCATCGGCGCCGGCGATGCCGACAATGAACTTGGCGGGCTTCCCACCCCAGTCTACGGGCTCATCTAGACGGATGAACGTGATGGAAGAGCTCTTGATGGTGTCCTTGGCCTCATTGGTGCCGTGCGGAATAGCTAGCCCATTGCCCATGTAGGTAGACACTGACTTCTCACGTTCATGCATGGCAGCAACGTAGGCCGGCTCGACCGCGCCGGCAGCCACAAGCATGGCGCCTGCCTGGTCAATGGCATCATCCCGGTCTTTAGCACTGCCGTCGAGCACAATGTTGTCTGCGGTGAGAATCTTAGATTCCGCATCAGGGGCTTCTTTGACACCGACGCTGGACTGCGCGGGCTGAGCTTCAGCACCAGCGACAGAGTCCACCGAATCGGCAGCATTCGCAGAGTGCTGAGCGTCACTAGCCTCACCCGACTCAGCAGACTCGCCGGTCTGCTGAGAACGGATAAGGTCAACAACTTCGTCATAACGCGGAGATGCCATGAAGTTATCCACCGTAACGTGCACGGCGGAAGGGGTCGGAGCCTCAGCGCGGCTGGCTAAGTCTTGGTGGACAACGACCAAGTCATAGTCATCCTTCAGGTTATTGATGGCGGAGTTGGTCACGGTAACCACGTCACCGAAACCAGCCTCCTTGATCTTATTGCGCAGGACGGAAGCACCCATGGCCGAGGAACCCATGCCAGCATCGCAGGCGAAGACAACCTTATGGATCTCTGGAATATCCCCCGCGTCGCGCTTGGTCAGCGCTCCTGCAACGGAAGACTTCTTGCCCTTCATGGCCTCCATATCAGCGGTGGCCTTGTTGAGGTCATCCGTTCCCTTTGTGAACTTGAGGATCGGGGCAGCGATGGCGAAGGACACAGCGGTTGAAGCGAATACCGCGATGGTAACGCCGAGATAGGAATCAGAGGCAACGGTGCCGTAGATGGCGATGATCGAGCCAGGCGCAGCCGGCGAGCGCAGACCGACGTCCATGACGGTGTTGATAGCAACGCCGGTCATGCCGCCACCAATGGCGGCGAGAAGCAGCTGCGGGCGCATAAGGACATAGGGGAAGTAAATCTCGTGGATACCACCAAAGAAGTGGATGAGCGCCGCGCCCGGAGCCGTAGCCCGTGCGGTGCCGGTTCCAAAGAGCATGAACGCCAGCAAGATACCAAGGCCGGGTCCAGGATTAGCCTCCAGCAGGTAGAGGACTGACTTACCCGTCTGGGCGGCTTGATCCGTGGCCAACGGCGTCAAAACGCCATGGTTGATGGCATTATTAAGGAAGAATACCTTGGCCGGTTCGATGAGGACCGAAGTCAGCCACAGCAGGTTGTGATTAATAAGGAACTCGACCGCACGGCCTGCCCACTCCATGATGAAGTTCATCACCGGGGTCAGCCAGTACATCGAGGCAATAGCTCCCGCGAATCCGAAGATACCGAGGGAGAAGTTGTCCACCAACATCTCGAAACCAGGGCGAATCTTGCCCTGCCACAAAGACTCCAGCTTCTTAAACAGCCAGGCGGAGAGTGGACCACAAATCATGGCGCCCAAGAACATCGGGGATGAGTGGCCATCCTCGCCGATGAACACCGGCGAAGATGTACCCATGATGACGCCCATGGTTACGATGGCGCCGACGACGCCGCCACGAACGCCGTGTACGAGCTTGCCGCCCGTATAAGCAATAAGAATAGGCAGGAGGTAAGTCACCATTGGTGAGACCAAGGTGCCTATCTTCTCATTAGGGAAGAATCCTGCCGGGATAAATAGTGCAGTCAGTATTCCCCACGCGATGAAGGCGCCGATATTCGGCATAATCATCGAGGAAAGGAACGTACCAAATTTCTGGACGGCGACGCGTACGCCGCCTTTCTTTTCTTTAGTTTCAGCCACAGCAAAGTCCTTTACAATCGGGGCTGGAACGGGTTCTAGAACCCGTTCTTGAGTGTTCCTTCTCAAGTCTATTACTTAGTTGAAATTTGGATAGATGCAGACTGCGAAAAGTCTAAAAAGCCTGCTCTCTTTACCTGTCAGGCCTCACACAGGCTTGCCGCTGGCGCTCCACCTAGTCGCTGCCTTTCCAAAGCGCCAGTTTTGACCTTTTGCACAACCCCGCCCGAATCTTGCTCTATTCTGGTAAGCGTGACTGCGAACTTGAAGAAGCACCTATCGATATTGTCCAAAAGAGGACCACACCGCGTTCTCATTGGTGACTTGGACTATGCCGGCCTAGCAGGCAAGGTTTATACGCCTGCCGAAGGTAAGGCTTTGCCCGCAGTGGCCTTCGGACACGATTGGACAAAGAAGATAAAGAGCTATCACGCTACTCTTCGCCACCTTGCTAGCTGGGGCATCGTGGTTGTTGCACCGAACACGGAGACCGGAGTGGTGCCCAACCACCGCAACCTTGCCGCAGACATGGAATCTGCCCTCCAGATCGCCGCCGGAGTGAAGCTAGGAAGTGGCAAGATCACGGTTTCCCCACACAAGTTGGGGATGATCGGACACGGCATGGGCGGCGGCGCTGCGGTGCTTGCCGCCGCGAACAACGACAAGGTCAAAGCCGTGGCTGCCATTTACCCAGCCACCACCTCCCCCTCGTCTACGCAGGCTGCACGCTCCGTCAAGGCACCCGGCCTCGTCATAGGCTCAAAGAGTGACGATATCTTTGGTGCCGGCAATCCCGCCAAGCTGGCCGCAAGTTGGGGCGGACCCGTGGCCTACCGCGAAATCTACAAGGGAAACCAGCAAGGCTTCAGCGAAGATACCCTTTTCAAGCTGACCGTCGGCGCCGGCTTCTTCCAGGCAGGCGCCCGAGATCTAGCACGCGGCCTCCTCACCGGTTTCCTCTTGGATCAGCTGGCGGGCGAATCCAAGTACGACGGCTTCGCTTCGCCATTGGCTGCTGGAAAAGGCTTTTCCAGCTACAGTGGGGACGCGCTTTCCCGCAAGGCCGGACTTCTTCCCTCCCGCTAATCGCGCCGCAGCACCGATTTCACTTGCCCCGGCCTTCCTCTCCGCACTGCGGGACTATGCGGTGCCTGAGCTGGCTTAGGGGCCTGCCGCGCCGCCGCAGAAGCAGACTTTTCTAGCTGCTCCTGCGCCTGTGCCAACGCTTTCTCAAATTCCAAGAGCCGGGCAGAAGTTCTTTCCCTAAACCCCCTGGCAAAGGCTTCGAAGTCTTGGCTCATTACCACTGCCCTGCCTTCCGCGCGCGCCCCGCATCATCGGCGCTCTCAGGAGCTAAGGCCTGCTCAGTGGCAGGCAACCCAGGTGAGGCCACGGCGCCCTCTGATCCTGGCGATGACTCAGGAACCTCAACTGCCGCTGGCATATTCATTAGCTTTTTGGGCGGCGGATCCGGCTCGGGTACTTCCGCTAATTCAGGTGGCGGAGCAATAACGCCCTCGGCTGCTGGCGGCACTGCCTTGGGCTCGGGCTCGGGCTCGGGTTCTGGTTGTGGTTGTGGCTGAGGTTCTGGCTCGGGACAAGGCTCAGGATCGGGCTGGGGCTCAGGATCTGGGCAAGGCTGTGGCTCAGGAACAGGAATCTCCGCCGCGAGGCACTCAGCTGCCGCAGCCACAAGAATGCCCAGTCCTACCAGCGCGATTCCCGCACCCGCGGCGCCCAAGCATCCGCAACAGGACTTTTCTACTTCTACGTGCGTTTGAGAAACAGCGGGCTCGCAGGAACTAGGTACGACCGGCAGGGGCGGGCAAGCCTGGGGCTCACACGGCGGTGTTTCAGCTGGCTGGGCCTCCCACGGTGGTGCCTGCTTATCGATGCCCGGCGCGGGCGGAGCCGGAGGGGAGGCAGGGCTTAGCTGCGCCGCTGCGGGCGTGGTCTGCGGAGGGCACTGTCCCGGATCCGCTGGCGCTGATTGCGGTGCTGGGGCGGAAGACGCGTCAGGTGCCTGCGCGGGCTGGGTAGATGGCGGACAGGTCTCCTGGGAGGGCGGTGCCGGGCATTCAGGCGAACTTGGCTTGGGCTGTGGCGCAGGCTCCGACTCGGCCGCGCAATCCGGCTCAGGCGGGGTCTGTGGCAGGGGCTTTTGGCTCAGGTTCTCGCAGCGAGACTCGAATTCCTCGTAGCAGGCCTCGATGGCTGCGTCCCGGTCACGGCAGGTACTGGCGATAGTCTGGTTGGTTTTCTCAATGAGGTCACCCCCAATCGCTGAGATCATGGGAACAATGATCTTGCCTAGCGGATGCTTAGACAGGACCATGGAGAGCAGGTTGAGCAGCGGAATCGCGGCGGAGAACAGTTCCGTCAGGGCGGAATCGGAGACGTCAACGACATCACCGATAGCCGTTGAACACTCTTGGGCAGACTCCTGCAGCTGGCGCGTATCGCGCGTCTGCTCCTCGTGGTCTTCTTGGACGCCCCGAATGTGCCCTTGGAGTACTCCACCGGCGAAGCTCAGCGCTGTATCTAAAAGGAAGCCCCCCAATCCCCCAAGGCCGCTTCTGCTGCCGCGCCCCTGCTTGCCGACGGCCGCCCCAGTACTAGAGACCAAATCCTGAGGATTGATTCCTTCGGTGGAGGAAATGAGAGAGTGCAGCACGTCCATAGGCATTGATGGCCCAGCGTAGGAGCCGGCGCTGGCGACCTGAAACTGCGATACCGCTCTTGCGTAGTCCCCCACTAGGGAGCTAGTGATAACGCTCATTAGCCTCGCGCACCGCCTTCACGCTCCGAATGAACGCGGTCCAAGCTCATTCCATTCCGGCTGTCGAGGTTTGATAGGGCTCTAAACTGCTGCTCGGCCGCGCCGGCTGTGGCAGCAAGGTTATTCCAGCGCCACGCGCAACTGTGGTGCACGCGCTCGAGTGCCTCTTGGAGGCGGGCGGCGTGGCCAGAAAACCCGCGACCAGCCGAGTCGGCAGGAAAGGCCGGAAAGCTAGCTCGATGTGCGGCGGCTTGCTCTTGGTTGTGCGCGACCAAGCTGCGCAGCTGGCGCTGCGCTTCAACGGGGTCAAAAGAAATATCTGGCACGGCTAGCCTGCTCCCTTTGTGGTTTCCATTCAGGATGATTGTGTTGCTCTCCTGTATTGGACTGCCCGCAAAGGGAATCGGTTCCTTAAGGCCGCGCGAACCTTAATGGATGAGAAGGATGAGGCAGACTAAATTGCGGCGACTACGCCAGCGAGACGTCCGGCCACCTTGCGTGCCTGCTCCTTTTCGGAAGCCTCAACCATCACGCGGAAGAGTTCCTCGGTACCGGAGGGCCGCAAGAGTACGCGGCCGGTGTGTCCTAGCTCCGCCTCGGCTTGGGCAAGGGCCTCTTGGACCTCGGGGGCATCCATGATGATGGACTTGTCGGAGACAGGAACATTGATGAGAACCTGCGGGAGCACCGTCATCACCGAGGCCAACTCGTGCAGGGACTTTCCGGATTTTGCCATGCGCGCCATGATGGATAGCCCGGTGAGGGTGCCGTCACCGGTCGTACAGTCGTCGGGAAGCACGACGTGCCCGGACTGCTCGCCGCCTAAGGAATAGTCACCGCGGTTGAGTTCCTCGAGGACGTAGCGATCCCCCACCGCAGTTTCCCGGACGCTGATGCCGTGCTTTTCCATGGCCAGCTTCAAGCCGAGGTTGGACATGACGGTGGCAACAAGGGTGTTGTAGCGAAGATCGCTATCTTCCTTCATCCCCACCGCCAACAGGGCCATGATCTGGTCACCATCGACCACATTGCCCTCGGCATCGACGGCGAGGCAGCGGTCAGCGTCGCCGTCGTGGGCGAGCGCCAAATCCGCGCCGTACTCGACAACGGCCGCCTGTGCTTTGTCGATGTGTGTGGAGCCGCAGGCCTCGTTGATGTTGAATGCATTGGGCTTGTTGTGGATGGCGATAACCTCGGCGCCAGCGGCGGCATAAGCCTCGGGCGCAACTTTAGATGCCGCACCATTGGCGGTATCCACGACAACCTTGATGCCGCTGATGTCAACGGGAACGACTTCGGTGAGGTGATTGAGGTAGCGGCCGCGCGCATCCGGGGCCTCGGAGATTACTCGGCCCAGCTTGGTTCCCGTTGGACCTTCTTCCTTGAGCTGGGCCATGGCAGCCTCAATCTCATCTTCCACGGAATCGGGCAGCTTCTTGCCGCCAGCGGAGAAGAACTTGATGCCATTATCGGGCATGGGATTATGTGAAGCTGAGATCATCACGCCAAGGTCGGCGCCATAATCATCCGTAAGGAAAGCGATGGCCGGGGTAGGAAGGACCCCTACCCGTACGACATCAACACCGCGGGAGGATAATCCTGCTGCGATGGCGGAGTCGAGCATCTCCCCGGATACGCGGGGGTCTCGGCCAATAATGGCCAGCGGACGCCGATCGTAGGACTCGCGGTGTGCGGTCAAAACCTGGGCCGCCGCCTGCCCGAGCTTGAGAGCCAAGATTGGGGTGAGTTTCTTGTTCGCCAAGCCACGAACGCCATCGGTTCCAAAAAGTCGAGTCATAGATCCAATTATGCACGCGCCACGTGCTTTGTAGTAATACCGCTGCGCCACTTCCCTTTTTAGGCAAACCTGCCCTAACCTGTTACTCATGTCTAAATTTGTCCGGGCCTCACATGGGGTGCGGTGGTGGCTATTTGGGTTCCTCAGCGTAATCGGCTTACTCATACTCGGCCTCTGCGTTGGCTCTCGCGAGATCCCCTTGGGCGAGGTCTTCCCCCGAATTATCCCCGCCCTTTTCTATGCCTTTGGACGCGAACCCAACTCCTTAGAGGGCGTCGATGAGTTCACGGCCATCATTGCCAACCTGCGTATCCCCCGTACTCTCCTAGCCCTGCTGGCCGGCGCCGCCCTCGGCACCGCGGGCGCGCTCATCCAGGGGCATACCCGCAATGCCCTCGCAGATCCGGGCCTGCTCGGAATCAATGCTGGGGCCACCCTCGCCGTGGTCAGCGGCGTCTACTTCGGCTTCTCTGGTGCCACAGATGCCGCAGTTCTTCCAGCGCTCCTGGGAGCCGGCGCCGCAACCCTAGTGGTCTTTGCCCTTTCCTCCAGCGGGGCCACTGCTGCGAGCCCGCTGACCTTGGTGCTAGCTGGCACGGCCGTCACCGCCTTGTTGATGGCCTTTGTCAACGCCTTGGTGATCACCGATTCTGCGGCTCTGGATACCCTGCGTACATGGGCAACGGGTTCGGTGTCTGGCCGCAGCCTAGCGGTTGCCGCCGCAGTTACCCCCTCGTTCATCCTGGGCACAGCCTTGGCGCTGACCCAGGGCCAAGCGCTCAATCTTCTCAGCATGGGTGAATCAAGCGCGCGAGCCCTAGGCCTTAACGTTGTGCTACGGCGTGTGTTCGGCTTTGCAGCCATTGCCCTCCTCGGTGGCGCGGCCGTGTCCGCTGCAGGCCCAGTGGCTTTCATCGGATTGGCGGCACCCCATGCGGCACGTGCGCTGTGGGGACCTGACTATCGGGTCATTCTCCCGGCTTCCCTCCTTATCGGCGCCCTGCTGGCTTTGGGCGCAGACATCTTCGGGCGCGTGGCTGCCCCGGGCGAATTGCCCATGGGAATCGTCTTAGGCCTCGTCGGCGCACCCGTGTTCATTTTCCTTGTCAAACGCGGAAAGGTACTTACCCCGTGAAACACACTGTTGTGAAACTAGGTCCCGTTGCCGCGCCCCTGCGCCCGCGGGTGCTGGGCGTCTGCCTCGCCTTAATCGTCGCAGCGGGCTGCGTATTCACCTTGAGCATTGCGCACGGCGACTATCCGCTCGGCGTTGCCGATGTCTGGCGGATCATTGGCGGTGGTGGCACACCCATTGAAAACCGCATCGTCATCGACGTGCGGCTAGGAAGGGCCGTCGTAGGCTTACTCGTCGGCGCGGCACTTGCTTTCTCCGGAGCATTGACACAATCTATCGCCAGAAACCCCCTGGCCAGCCCGGACATACTCGGCATCACTCAAGGCTCGGCTCTGGCGGCGGTTGCGCTCCTTACGTTCGCAGGCACGAGCGGGACACTCGGCAAGGCAGCCTCCCTCACCCTGGCCACCGTGGGCTTGCCGCTCGCCGCCTTTTGCGGTGGCCTCATCACGGCCACCATCATCTGGCTCATCGCTGGACGCTCCCGCCATTCCCTGCTGCGCTTCGTCCTCATCGGGGTGGCCATGGCGACGCTATGCACTTCCCTTTCAACCTGGATTATGGCCCACGGGAACCTAGATCTTGTGGCCAACGCGCGACTGTGGCTCACCGGCTCGCTCAATGGGCGTGACTTCAGCGAGGCCTGGGCCCCTTTGATCGCCGTGCTCGTAGCGCTCATGCTCGCTTCCTATCTTTCTTTCCAGCTCTCCGCCCTCTCTCTAGGTGATCTCACCGCGACGATGCTGGGGCATAATGTGCGGATTGCGCAGGCCCTCCAGCTCTTAGTCGCCGTGGCGCTAGCTGCGGTGTCCGTCGCTGCGGCTGGGCCGATAGGTTTCGTCGCTTTCGTGTCCCCACAAATTGCCATGCGCTTAGCCGGCAGCTCCACGCCACCGCTGGTCACCTCTGCCCTCACCGGGGCCTTGATCGTCTGCAGCGCGGACCTCCTCGCCCGCGTTGTACTCCCCTGGGAGCTTCCCGTCGGCATAGTTACCACCATCCTTGGCGCCCCTGTACTTATCTATCTCATTGTCTCCCTTAACCGAAGGAACAACGGAAGGAACAACCAATGAACTCTCCCCTAAGCCAACCCCGCATGCGCGCCCAGAACTTGGGCGTGTCTTACCAGGGCCACGAGGTCCTAAAAGGCCTCGACCTCGACATCCCGGCTGGAGCCGTCACAACGTTGATCGGGCCGAATGGCTGCGGAAAGTCCACGTTGCTCCAAGCTTTGGCTACTCTTCTGCCACACTCCGGTAGCGTCGAGCTCGATGGCCAGGACTTCTCCTCCCTCAAACGCACGACTCGCGCCAGGCAGCTAGCGATGCTTCCCCAGCAACCCACTGCGCCGGAGGCAGTCACGGTAGAAGAGCTCGTCTCCCGGGGGCGCCACCCCCACCAATCCTGGATGCGGCGCTGGTCCGCACAGGATGCGGAGCAGGTGGAGCGCGCGCTTGTGCTGTGCGACGTCGCCAAGCTGGCACAACGCCCCCTGGGTTCCCTATCCGGTGGGCAGAAACAGCGCGTCTGGATAGCCATGACGCTTGCCCAAGATACCCCCACCGTATTCCTCGACGNNTCGACGTGCTCCGCTTGGTGGCGCAACTGCGCACAGACCAAGGCAAGACCATCGTCATGGTTCTCCACGACCTTAACCTGGCTATCCGTCATTCTGACTTCCTTGTGGCCATGTCTCCGACGGGGGAAATCTACGCGCAGGGCACGCCCGCCGAGATCATCACCGCCGACCTGTTGCGCGAGATCTTCGACCTCGAAGCTCTCGTGGTCACAGACCCCGTGACTGGGGGACCAATGGTAGTTCCAGCCTTGTAGTAATCATTAGCGTTACCTAAGCTAGGTTATCTACGCCTTACCCACACTATGTTTTAAGGAGTCTTGATGACTATTCCCCTTAAGTTCCGCGCCTTCGCGCTGACTGCTGCGGTAGTGACTGCGGCCTGGAGCGCCACCGCATGCGGCTCGAGTGAGTCCACGAATTCCGCCGGGACTGACTCCACTGCCTCGAGCGAGGCTTCGGATGCACAGGCCACTTCCCAGGAAGGCCAGTGGCCGCGCACCGTCACCACGCTCAATGGTGCGGGTGAGGAAAGCGAGGTGACCTTGGAAAAGGCGCCCACCAACATCGCCTCCACCTCAGTGACCCTAACGGGAAACCTGCTCGCACTTGATGCCCCTGTCACTTCCACTGGAGTTCAGTCCAAGGGCAACGCCATCGCTGATGACAAAGGATTTTTCAAGCAATGGGCCCCGGAAGCCGACGATGCAGGCCTTGAGGTCTCATATGAAGGCCAACCTGACGTCGAGGCCATCCTCGCCCAAAACCCCGATCTAGTGGTCATGTCTTCTTCTGGCCAGGATTCTGCTACCAGCGTCTACGACCAGCTAGCAGACGTGGTTCCCGTGATAGTCGTCGACTACTCCAATAAGCAGTGGAGCGAGGTGCTCGAAGAACTTGGCACCGCAATTGGGCATGAAAAGCAAGCCGATGAAGCCATCGCATCCTACCACGATCGAATTTCTGCGGTCCCCAAGTCCATCACCGCTCCCGCGCAACCGTTGAACATTGTGTCTTTGGGCCAAGATGGAAACACCCTCAACGTCTGGACCAAGGAATCCGCCCAGGGAAGCCTCTTCCACGACTTGGGCTGGGAAATCGCAGTCCCCGATGCACAATACGGCGGCGGAAACCCGCAATTCGATGGACGCTCCGACGTGGTCTCCGTCGCTGCGGAAAACTTCGGCCCCGCGCTAACCGGCAAGACCATCTTCGCGCTCAACGCCGATGGCAAGGACTCGCCCACAGAGTTCCTCAAGACACAAGAACAGCTCAAGGACAACCCCGCCATCAGCACTGACTCGGTCCACGATCTCCAACCTTATGCATTCCGCATTGACTACTACTCCGCCATGAAAGTCCTCGATGACGTGGAAGCCCTGTTCAAGAACTAGCGCCTTCCACCACGACAACGCGTAGTAGAAACTCAGACGGAGTGTTCACGGTAAATAGTGGCCAATTTCTTGAAGTTTTTGGCCACTGCGCGCAGTGAACACAAAACCCCGCCTCTGCGGAACTCTCCGGAAAGGAAAGCTACGCAGAGGCGGGGTTGCGCGTATAAGCGAAGGAAGATTAACGCTTGGAGTACTGCGGGGCACGACGTGCCTTGTGCAGACCAGCCTTCTTACGCTCGACGGCACGGGCGTCACGGGTGAGCAGGCCGGCCTTCTTCAGGGCCGGGCGATCAGCCGGGTTGTAGACGTTAAGTGCACGGGCGATAGCCAGGCGCAGTGCGCCGGCCTGTCCGGTGGGGCCGCCGCCGGTGACGGTGACCTTCATGTCGAACTGGTTCTCGCGCTCAAGCAAGGTCAGCGGCAGCAGGATATCCTGCTGGTGCAGCTTGTTGGGAAAGTAGGTCTCCAGGCTGCGACCGTTAACGGTGATCTCACCGGAGCCAGCAACGAGGCGCACACGCGCGATGGCGCGCTTACGACGACCAACCGTCTGGATGGGGCCCTCGTGGATAGCCGGGGTAACAACCTCTTCGTCCTCGATGACCTCGATGACGGAATCACCAATGGTGTTGGTGAACTCCTCGGCAGCAACAGCTGCGGCGGCGATATCGGCAGCGTCAGCTACGTTGTTATCAATGTTTTGCTCAGCCATTACTGTGCCACCTGCTTCAGCTCGAAGGTTTCCGGCTTCTGACCGGCGTAAGGGTGCTCTTCACCAATGAAGACATGCAGCTTCTTGATGGAGGATGCGGACAGCTTGTTGTGCGGCATCATGCCGGTGACTGCCTCTTCAATAACGCGGGCCGGATTAGCATCCAAAGACTGACCCAGGGTCATGCTCTTCAGGCCGCCCGGGTAACCGGAGTGGCGGTAGCGCATCTCGCGTTCGCGCTTGTTGGAGGAGACGTGAATCTTCTCGGCGTTGATGATGACGATGTGATCGCCGCCGTCAACGTTCGGTGCGTACTGGGGCTTGTGCTTGCCGCGCAGCATGTCTGCCACGGTGGAAGCAAGCTTGCCCAGAACCACGTCAGTTGCGTCGATGACGTACCACTTACGGGTGATGTCACCGCTCTTGGGGTGGAAAGTAGACAAAATGACTCCTTGAAAGTCTGTCTGGGGACTGCCAGCCAACGCTATATGCTCATCCGTCTTACTACAGCGGCCGGTGGAGACCTGCAGCAAGCGCTTCGACCGCATTCAAAAAGAGTGCGGGATCGAGCAAACACATAGAGCACTCACTTTAGTAAAAGATCCAGCAGATCCCAAAACGACAAAGCACCCCGCACCACCGCTGACCGGTGATACGGGGTGCCCGCTTCCCTATTTCTTAGTTGCAGATTCCCCAGTTGTCCTTATCCCCAGCTGGCAGCCGCGCGGCGGTTGACGTCACTCATGGCATCATTTCCTTGGCTGACCGTGCTCGAGATGGTGGCAAGGACGGTATTGAGCTCCGCCGCAGCCTTATCCCACTTGGCCTGCGCCTGTGCGTAGGCAGCCGCAGAGTCACCTTCCCACGTAGACACCATGGGCTGCAGCGAGGACTTGAGATCCCCGAGCAGCCCATTGATGCGCCCCGACGTAGAGTTGATGTCTCCAGCAGCGGAAGAGATTGCTCCGAACTCATACTTGATTGCTGACATTGTGTGCTCCTGTTTTCTTAAGTGCTGATACGGCCCTTATGGCAGTACAGGCGGTGCTGTGATGCTTCGATGCTGTGCGTTTGCGGTGTTCTTTACTGTGAACGTTGTAGGGGTGCCGTGTGCGGCACGACTACAGGGCGAGGCCCTGCCCACCTACTCGGCTGAATGCCTGGGCATTATCTGCCTCGATGGTGTCGAAGTTATGGGCATTGCTCCGGATGTTTTCAGAGATAGCGGTCAAAGCCTCGCGCAGTTGCTGCGCCGAGGTGTTGTAGCGCTGCATCAAACCATCAAAAGAGACCTGCGCTTGGCCCGCCCAGCTCGCACGGACGGAGTCAACGACGCCTTGCAGGCGAGTGAGTTCACCCTGTACCTCATCATTGGTGGAATCGACGCGACCGGCGGTTGCCACCATCACATCGGCTTCGGTTTTAAATAGCTGAGACATAACTTTCTGGACCCTCCCTGGGCTTGTGTTGTAATTCCCCGAAAAAGCCCCGCGGCTTTTTCACTCCTATTGGACTGCGCACCCCCTTCAGCGGTTCCCGTGTCCACGCAAACTGTTTTTCGCCGTTTCTTCTGCAGGTACTGACATTCTTTTATGAGTTGCTACTCCAGTTTGCGAAGGGAATCCGCGGCCATCCGGCACGTCGCCCTTTGCACGACCGTGGGCTCTGCCTTGGTATGGCATCCCACCGAGAGCTGATGACCAAGATCCGTCCACGTGGTCCAAGCAACGTGAGAATCATCGCCGGGAGACTCTTTATAAGACAGCCTGCCGCCATCTTCGTGCGGATCTCCAAGGGTATCCTCGCGCTCGATTTCCGCCCGTAGCTCTTGAAAGAGCACCTCGGGAGGCACCTGAAAGAGCGGATCCGCCGCGAGTAGGACCCGCAGATCTGGATCCTCACCTACCGCAGTGATAAGGCCCTGGTCCACGCTGATATGAAAACCACTTGGCAAAGCAACCGAAAGCCCCTCCGCCTCGATGCGCAAAGACTCAAGGTCTGGCGCGGCAGCTGCCTCCTCCACGATGGGAGCATCGGGCACGAGCGAGGAATCAGAGGGTAAAGCTTCCGCTACTTGGCTTGCTACTGCCGACTCTCCTGCCATCAACGCCCCCTCATCAGGGGCCTTTGCAGCGCCCTCCCCAGAGGATCTGAGCCCCATCACCCACCACGACACCCCGACAACGCCGAGCACTACTGCGGCTATGGCCACGTGGAATATATCGACCTGGCGCAATAGCCGCGTCAGCGCCTCTATGCCCTTAGCGCTAGAACGGCCCGTTCGCTCAATACTCTCAGCTTGCCTCGACTGACCTTCCGCCTCGACCAGCCGGGGATCTTCCTGGGGCTGTAGCTCGGCTGTCGAGTCCTGCTGCGGAAACGCGGATTCGATGCTTACTCGAGCCCCGGCTGCGGCGCACTGTCGGGAAAGGATCTCCACCGCTTCATGAGAAACAGAGGTTCCGGAGGAATCAGCTCCAATAGCAACCGTGGCATCAGGCCATGCGGCCCCACAAGACTTCGCAATCTGCTCCATCGTCTCACTCAACGCCCACCCCTCAACCACCCCGCTGCCCGGCAGATCGTAGCGGTAGACAACTTCTCCGCCTTCAAAGATCGTCGCGGAATCAAGCACCGTCACGCTCAGGTGCTCGGACTTGGGATGCTCGGCTGTGAGAGTTGGCGTAGACGAGGAGTGCTGAGTGGAGTCATCGTTCATGAGGTAGTTCCTTTCATTAGGCTGTTCCTTTCATAAGAGGAGCTGCGACGTGGACAAGCCCGAGAACTTCGCCGCGAACGGACCAGGTCCCGCGTCCGGGGATCTGGGTCGAAGGCTTCATGCCGAAGATGCTGCCCTCGTCGCGGTCTGCGCTAAACAGCAGGACTGCTGGCTGTAAATCACGTACTGCGGTGAGAAAGCCCCCGAAAAGTGCACGTCCGATTCCTCCGGACTTGCGTGCAATCACCAGGTGCAGCCCGACATCGCGCGCGTGCGCTAGTACTTCGATGAGCGGGCTCAGCGTGGCTTCACTGACTAAGTCCAAGTCATCGATCACCACATAGATATCCGGGCCCTCCCACCAACTGCGGTCAATAAGCTGCTGGGGCGTGACATCTGGGCCGGGCAAGCGCGTCTTTAGCGTATGGACTGTCTCCGCTATTGCCTCACGAGCGGACTCCGAGGTCGCAGCGTATGCCGCGACCATCTCTGGGTCGAGATCACCGAGATGTGCGCGCCGCTCGTCAATGACAACAAGGCGAGCCACCGCACGATCAAGGCCGCTTAGTCCCTGCATAATCGTGGCTAGGAAGGTGGATTTGCCGGAGCCACTAGAGCCAACACAGACTAGGTGCGCGCAGGACTGGGGATCCCAGACCATCGCTTCCAGATCGGGCCCGCCTATTCCCCATGCAATGCTGCCCAGCGCGCTCGCGGGTGCCTCACTCAAATGTGTAGGAAGCATCTTTAATGCAGGAACTGCGGGGACATTAGCGTGCAGGTGCGCAACATGCGCAATGTCCTGATTACTGGTTTTTGCTATGAGCATATGCTCACCCGCACTGGTGATGCCACGGCCTGGAATCTTGGGGATTTTCTGCTGAGCTTTGCGGTCAATCAAAGAATCCATGGCTTCAGCAAGTCGCAGTTCCACCCGGTTGGCTATGAGATCTCGAATGGCGGGGCGCATCGCAGTCCAACGTGCGGTGCTGATGACCAGGTGAACCCGTGCGGAGGGACCGTCGGCAGCCATGGAGGTAATCACCTCGCCGAGATCCTCAAAGTCCGCGCCGGCGGTGCCGAAGTGATGCCATCCGTCTATCACCAGGAAAGTTTCCCGTTCCTCAGGGCGCCGAATAAGACCAGAAACCTCGTCTACAATGCGCCGCGTCTTCTCCGCCTCGCCTTTTCCGGCCACCGCCGCGACCTGCGGCAAGCGCGAAAGAGTGGAGAGCCGGTTCGCGCAGTCGATAACGTAGAGGCGAACCTCTTCAGGACTATGCCGCGCACAAAGCGCGGAGACGACGGTATTGAGGAATGTCGACTTGCCCGATTGCGGCCCGCCACACACGGCAAGGTGACCACCTTCGCCGGAAAGATCAATCAGTAGAGGATCTTGGCGCTGATAGTAGGGACGATCAATGATGCCGACCACTGCGTTGAGTGCTGGAACCGATCCGGTTGCAAGCAGCGGAGAAACGGCAGTGGACAATTCAACCACATGCGGCAAGGGCGGTAACCAAATTCGGTGTGCATTCAAGGTCTTAGTGGCTGCTTCACTTCGTGCAGCCGACACGACTGCCGCGAGGACCGTAGTCGAGTGGTCGATCTCAACTCGTGGTGACTCGCCAGCATTCGACTGCGTCCAGGCATGGAAGAACTCCACCCCGAGCCCCTTGGGTTGCGCTAAAGGAGCTTGTGGGAGCGCTCGGCGTGTGACGGGGCCTGAGACATAACAGGCTTGCACCCGCGTCAGTTCTTCCGCGTCAGATTTGAGATACCCAATGCCTGGTTGAGCAGGAAGATGATAGGCATCCGGAACTCCCAGTACTTGCCGGGACTCTGCGGCGGAGAAAGTCCTCAGCCCAATGCGGTAGGAGAGGTGTGACTCCAAGCCGCGTAGCCTTCCTTCTTCCAGCCTCTGGGAGGCGAGAAGGAGATGAATATGCAGCGAACGCCCCAGGCGCCCCACAGCTCCAAAGAGATCGGCGAAGTCTGGGTGCTGGCCCAAAAGCTCGGAGAACTCGTCGATAACAATCACGAGAGCTGGCATAGGCTCAGCTCCCCCTCGCGCGGCGTTGTAGTCGCCGACGTTGGCAAAGTTCCCTGCTGCACGAAGAAACTCCTGCCGCCTATTCATCTCCCCCGAAATGGCGTCTTGCATGCGCTCTACCAGCGTCGCCTCGCTCTCTAGGTTGGTAATAACGGCCGCAGTGTGCGGGAGGACATCGCATCCCAAGAAGGTGGCACCGCCCTTGAAATCGACGAGTACAAAGTTCAGCTCTTCGGGGCTGTGGGAAGCCGCTAGAGCCGCGACAAGACTGCGCAACAGTTCGCTTTTTCCACTGCCCGTCGCGCCGACGCACAGCCCATGGGGACCCATCCCACCCTGCGCTGATTCTTTAAGATCGAGGTAGACCGGCTGCCCAACGTCATCGAGGCCGATTGGCACCCGGAGACGAGATTGCCCTTGCACGCCCCTCCACATGTCTCCTCGATGGATGTCCTCACTAGCCTCATAGCCAAGTAGCCCCAGCAAGTCATTTCCGTGGCGTCCGCGCTCACGGGTCGCCGAAAGGGGCCGCCGGAACCGCGCCATTGCCCGTGCCACCAGCAGAGCCAGGCCCATCGAGGCCTCCTCCGCGCAGCCGAGATCTTCGACTCCTGCCGCAGTGGATACAGATAGGGACTCATCGGCAATGAGGCAGATCCCCTCGTCTTCGGCGCGGAAAGAGAACTCAGAGGCGACTGGCGGATCCACTCCGATGATGGTTGTTAGATCAGGATCATCGAGGATTCCTGAGCTGTGCGCACTGGCAGCGTCCTCAACTAGGATGAGCCGAAAGCGTGCTCTACCCGGCTCACGTGTGTGCGGTAGCCACTTGAGCCATTCCCATCCCGGCCCGATGGCCTCTATCCCGAGGGTTTCTGGGCCGTGAAAGGTAACCAGCTGCAAAACCATGGCGCGGGCTAAGTCGCGCGAGCGGGCGCCGGTGAGCGAAATGAAACGGAACGCTCTCAGCTGAAGCACCACAGGTACCTGCGTAACCGTGCTCACGGCACGCACCGTCTGCCTGACGCTGACTGCGCATACTGGGTCGAGGTCTTCTGCCGCGCCCGAATCCGGGATCTTTATCGGGGTGACCAAAGCGGTCTCACCACTGCCGACGCGTACCTCGAGAGAGTCCGCGTCATCAGGGGCACGTTCCCACATGCGGCGGGTGCCAATGAGAGCCGGCAGCGTACTAGTAGCAGGGTGCCGGTGTTCCTCGTGCGCACGCTGTGCTGCGGCATTGTCCAGGGCTTTCTCCCGCAGTGCTTTCAAGTGGCGAAGATAAGTCCGGCGCGTTTCATTCGGGTCCTCGCCACTGCTTTGAGGATTAAACATCATAAACATGCTGGCAAGCATCATCACTGGAAACATCAAGGCCATAGGGCTAATCTGTCTGTCTTCACCAGAGCTAAGCACTAGTAATGCAACCATGCCGACCATTGCCACGACCATGATAAGTGGCATCAACAAGCGTATAAGCGCCACCGGCTGTGGGCGTTGAGCCTCCGGAACTGGCTCAGCCTCCACCGGGCTACTCGGTAGAGGCGGCGCGGGGTCCCTCGTTGTGCGCGATAGAGGATCAACCACGTGTGGATCTTCGAGCTCAAGCATGAGCAACTCCTTGCTTCCCCCGAGCCCACCTAGCGGTTTCAAACCCCCGATTCGAACTCGCTGCGCGGAAAGTGCTTGGCCCCCTGCCAAAGACATCAAAACCCAGCGCTGCGGTGGACACGTCGCCACAAGTAAGCCACAATGTGGGTCATTGGGCAAGGGGAAAACAGCTCAAGAACACAATCGGGGGATAGTTTTCATGGATACATCGATCGCGGAAAAAGTGCGCCTAACTGTGCGTTTTTCCCACAAGGATTTCGAGAAAGAGGCTGATGTTTCTCTCCCTCGATCGTCGAGTCTGGGGGAGGTTTTGGGGGAACTTCTGGCCTTGGTAGCAGCACCGTCACACTTAAGGTCGTGGCAGGCCACCAGTGCGGGAGGTAGGAACATCGACATGACTGCGCCCATTGGGGCCGTCGAACTGCCGGATGGGGCAATCGTGGTTTTAGGACCCGCATGTGCCACTCCCCCTCCAGTTATCAGGGACGCCGCGGAAGCCTTAGAGGCCCGCGCGGGTGCCGAAAACTCCGGTGCCTTCGCTGCCCTGTGGATTCTAGGGGGCTTGCTCGCAACTGCTGGTCTAGCTGCGGCCTTCCACCCTGTGATTGCCGCAGCAGGAGTCGGCGCAGCGAGTTTTCTGCTGGCGCTGTGGACCAGAATGAATCTGCTGGCCTATGTCAGTATCGGGATGCTCGCATTATCGGGCGGGCTCTTCGCCGGCGGAGGTGGCTCTGTAGCGCCCTTGGATTTGGCGCTGACACTCCTATCCGCCGTGCTGGCTGCCGGGTGTGCTCTGGGACTGTGCCGCCTCGCGGGGCTAGGGACTGTTTATGCTACCTCCCTGTTAAGTACATGGTGCGGGCTGTACGTTGTAGCGGCCGCAGGTCTGTTTCTTCCCGGGCCCTCAAGCGCCTTTGCGGGTGCTCCCGTAATCGCAGCGTGTGCACTGGGTATTTGCTTCATGTTGGTATTCCTCGTCGTAACTCCTAGCCTCACTGCACGCTTGGCTGGCTTGCAGCCACCTCGCATTCCTACGGCAGGCCAGGACCTCGCTGTCTCCGATGCCATCGACCTCCATGTGGAAGAAAAGGCGCGGCGTGCTCAGGAAATCTACTCGGGAATACTCACGGGACTGACCTGTGGAATTGTTCCTGCGCTGCTACTTCTGGCCGTGACGGGAGCCGGTGAACCGGGAACTGCTGCAGGTGCCCTGCTGGGCAGTGATAGTCTCGGCGCGGGATTCGCGCAAGCTCTGTGCATCACGGTGGCGGTGTCCGTGACTTTGCATGCCTCCCGTCAAGGACACCCGCGCGCTATTTGGCCGCAGATGATCATCGCGGCTACCGCAGCAATGAGTTCCTGCCTGTGCGCTGCGGCGGCGTGGTTTAGACTCGATTTTCCTACCCCGGACGCAGGACTATGGGTGATGAGCGCCGTCGCGGTTGTGACGATAACCGTCATGGTTACTGCCGCCGTCTTTGCTTCCCGCTTCGCAGCTCTAGAGCCAACGGCCGTCGTGTGGTTAGAACGGGCGGAGTCTTTAGCCATCGCGGCCAGTCTTCCCTTAGCTTTACATCTGGCGGGAGTCTTCTCCCTGATTCGGGGTCTGGGCTGATGCGGATGAACCGCCGCTGTAGTGCGACCTTGTGCGCAATTGCTACAAGCGCGATGAGCGTATCTGTATTCTCTCCGAGCGCATTCTCCCTCGAGCCAAGCTCGCCCTGCGCCACGGGAGTCCCTTCCGCCGCCGGCCCGCGGCTCACACAGGAGCAAAGCCATTACCGAGCTAGGCTGCATTCTTTGGCTACCGGAGCCGGCATCAAGGTCGCGGTTATTGACACCGGTGTCAGCCCCCACGAGCAATTGGCAACCGTACATCCCGGAGCAGACTTTATAGCCCCTGAAGAGCCCGAACCGTGGCTTGACTGCGATATGCACGGCACCGTCGTTTCCGGAATCATTGCGGGCCACGACATCGGCATCGCACCCCATGCGGAGCTCTATTCAATAAGGCAGACCAGTACTCACTATCGCCACTTCGCGCCGGCGCCTCCAGCAGAAGGCGGTGATTCCGCAGGAGGTGCGCTTGCTGCAATGTCTGGAAACCTAGACACACTTGCAGCCGCGATCATGGATGCGGTTGCGGCGCAGGCGCGAGTCATCAACATCTCTGTGGTGTCTTGTCTTCCTGCGGATCACGCGGAGAGACTCGACACCACCGACTTGGACTCCGCGCTCCTCGCAGCCGAGGAAGCAGGTGCCGTCGTAGTCGCCGCTTCCGGAAATGCCTCCTCCGGAGGCTGCGCGCATGGTGATACTGTCTACCCGGCGCACGGAAATACCGTGCTTGCGGTCGGAGCCACGCAGGATGCGCATACGCTCGCCGAGTACTCGATCCGCTCCGGCGAAGTGGCACTGAGCGCGGATGGGCATCCACCGCTCGTGCTCAATCCCGCCGGAGGCTGGGCCACCGCAAAAAGGGATAATGGCCAGGACATGGAGTTCCACGGAACCTCCTTCGCCGCCCCAGTAGTCGCGGCAACAGTAGCTTTGCTAGCTCAGCGCTACCCGGAGGAATCCCCGGCGCAACTGCGTGCGCGCATCTATCAGGCTGCGAGGCCATCCCATGGTTTCATCGATCCCCTCGCGGCCCTGACCCAAGTACCTGCGGAGTACACGGTGCCGGCTCGGGAGAAAGTGCTCACACACGCCGCAGCCACGCCAACGCCGGTTCCGGCACGCATGGGCCTTATGGTTCTGACCGCGCTAGGACTTCTGACAATGAGCTTGGCGTGGCTGGGGTGGCGCCGCGCGGCACGTTCCTGACGCGCCACGACCGCCCCTATACGCCAAGCCCTATGTTTAAAGACCTAGTAAGACACTCGCAGGGCCGTCTCACGGCTAAGCTGCGATCCGGCAGGTAGAAGCCGCAGAATCTCCCAAGGAACCTGTGCGGCTACCTGCGTTCCCAACATCGCCAGGGTCTCGGGAGACTCGACCTCATGGCGCAGTCCTGTCGGCGCCACGACGTGGTACCCGTGGCCGCTGTCTACGCCGATTCCGCCCGCGCTGAGCCCACCAAATCTATCAGCGATTCCTTCACCTGAGAGCTCGATGGTGCCCTCCCTGGGGAGCAGGAGCGCCGCTCCCGCGCCGGGGGAGGCACATAGCCAGCCCTGTTCGCCCGTGACCATTTCCAGCGGTGATTCTGGAAGATTGAAGGCCAGCTCGGTGTCGTGCTGCTTGGCGACGTCGCTTTCAGCAACGTCGCGCCGCCGTGCACCCGTCCCCAACAGCATTTCAGCTTGAGCTTCCGTTAGTCTGCTTACGCCTTCCTCGTTGCTCATCCACAACCCGGCACCGGTATCCCAGATCTCGGGCGGGTGGGCCGGAAAACTCCACGGTTCTAACTCGGCAAAGGCATTGAGCAGCTCCGGTGGAAGGTGCCACACAAAAGTGCTCTCCGCGATGCCTAATGCACGGCGCAGAACTCGGCCTTGGACACTGGACTGCTCAGGAATGGCTACTCTGCCTTGAGCACTGAGCAGCCATTGCTTTCCCTCGAACTCCGCCAGCGCCCCCTGAGTAAGTGACAACGACTCGGGCCCAGCATCCGCCACAACGATGACTTCTCCCTCACGCACGGGCGTGGAATCAATGGTGGTCAGCGAAGGCGTTGCTTCCTCGCCGGCTCCTGCGAAACACGCCGCCCAATCCCGCTGCTTGTGCGGGGAGTAAGCAGCGAGGAAACCGGGCGCGTCTTCGATTCCAACCGGAGACCCCAGGCGCGCCTGAGTGAGGTACTCCTCCCCTATACTGCGCGCGGAGACTGGCTCTCCGCTGATGATGCGCGCCGAGGACAGATTAGCCACAGGGTGATAGGTTTCTCCCACGAGGACGAAGAGCTGCCCGCGCTTTGACTCGACCACGGGGGCATCCCCTGGGCGGGGATTAGGCTGCAGCCACGCCAAAAGCCCCGATCCTAAGGCGAGCAGTGCCACAACTACTAACGCGCAGACGAGCGCGCGTTGTCGAGACGCAAGCGGATCGTGGAGCATGCGGATATCGCCTAAAACGAGCCCGTGCTCGATGCGGCGCAGAAGGAACCGGTGACCCGATACTTGTGCCTTTGTAGTTGGCAATGGACGCGCCACGTTTTACCCCCATGTACTGCGGCTATTGCGGCCTCTTCGCACCCCTTGCGAAGAAGACCAAGTGAGCCACAGGTTAGCGCAGCTTGAATGGCGGCGCCACTCGAGAAGTGACTAACCCAGCTCGGAGGCGCTGCGCCGGCCGCGGGTCAACTCCGAACGGGCCACAAGCTCATCTTCCCCTGCCGGATAATCCACGCCTACTAGGCTCAGCCCATTGGCGGGGGCGACGGGGACTTGGGAGCTGCGCTCGCTCTTGGACAACAAGGCCGCCGCAAAATCGACGTCTCGCGCCCCCTGCCCCACCCGTAGACAGCAACCTACCAACGAGCGCACCATCGACCAGCAGAAGGCATCGGCTACGACGCTGGCCTCAAAAAGCTGCGGCTCATCAGGTGTAGAGACATCGCGCCAGTCGAAGGACTCCAGGGTGCGAATAGTCGTTGCGTGCGGCTTGGCCTTACAAAAGGCTGCGAAGTCATGGAAACCGACGAGGACATCCGCAGCCTCCTGCACGAGGCGGAGATCAATCGGCTTTGTCCACACCGCTGTATCGCGGGCGCGAGTGCACAGTGCTCCCCTGGGGTGGGTGGTCACGCGGTAGATATAACGACGTCGCAAAGCAGAGAAACGCGCATCGAAGCCGGCGGGTGCAAACTGAGCGCGATGGACGCGCACGTCGGGCGGCAAGAGCTTGGCCAGGCGCGGGACCAAGGTGGAGGGATCCCCGGCGATGGAGCGCTGTTCGAGCGCGCTGAGCGGAACATCGAAGTGCGCAACTTGTCCGCGCGCGTGCACGCCGGCATCGGTGCGTCCTGCAACCACTAACTCGATGGGCTCGCGCAAAACTAGGTGCAAGATCTCCTCAAGTGTTTGCTGAACCGAACGAATGCCGCCCTTTTGCCGCGCCCAACCGTGAAAATCCGTTCCATCGTAGGCGAGGTCAAGGCGCAAGCGGCACAGAGCCGATCCGGCGGCTGCGCTGGGGACAGTAGAGGGGGCTTCGTTCATGGCATGTCGATGCTACCCCAAAGCCGCTGAGGTATAGAAAAACCCTAGACCGCACTCCCCTCTACCTGCCCTCCCGATTCCCTTGCGGGAACGAGAAGACTGATAAGGAAGTGCGGCCTAGGGCGTGATTCAGATTGAGAATCCGCAGGGAAAACTACTTCTCCTCGGCTGGGGTCTCGGCGACCTCTGCCTCGGTGGACTCTGCTGCGGTGTCCTCTGCAGCCTCTTCCTCAGCCTCAGCGGCCTTGGAAGCGGCGGCGCGGGTGGCGCGGTCAGCCTCTGCAGTCACAGTCTCGTCGAGGACGAGGGAAACCTGGGACATGGGGGCGTTGTCGCCGGTGCGGTTGTCGAGCTTGACGATGCGGGTGTAGCCGCCCTCGCGGTTCTCGAACTTAGGGCCGAGCTCGTCGAACAGGTGCGCAACAACATCCTTGTGCGGGATGAGCTTGAGCACCTGGCGGCGGTCACTGATGGTGCCGGACTTGGCCTTGGTGATGATTTTCTCGGCGTAAGGACGAAGCAACTTCGCCTTTGCGTCGGTGGTCTTGATTGCCTTGTACTCGAAAAGGCTGGCAGCCAGGTTGCTCAACAGATGAGCCTGCTGAGCTGCGGAGCCTCCGAGACGGGCACCCTTCTTAGGGGTTGGCATGATGTACTCCTCGTGTGCGGTAAAAATTGAGCGCGCGGCGGGCTTTAAGCCCGTCGCAGTTCAGGATGATTCTTTACTCGGAATCCTCCGCAGCTGGATCCTTGAAGTCTCCAGTTTCTGCGTCGTAGCCTTCGAGCTGAGTTGGGTCGAAGTCCTCAGGGGTGTCCTTGAGGGCCAGGCCCAGGTTAGCCAGCTTGATCTTTACCTCATTGATCGACTTCTGACCGAAGTTGCGGATGTCCAACAAGTCCGACTCGGTGCACTCTGCGAGCTCACCGACGGTGTGGATCTCCTGACGCTTCAGGCAGTTATAAGAGCGAACGGAGAAGTTCAGATCCTCAATGGGCATGCTGTAGGCCGCGATGTACTCCGTCTCCTGCGGGGACGGACCAATCTCGATACCTTCAGCAGCCGTGTTCAACTCGCGTGCCAAGCCGAAGAGCTCCACCAAGGTGCCGCCGGCTGAAGCCAGGGCGTCACGTGCGGAAATAGAGTTCTTGGTCTCAACATCAATGATCAGCTTGTCAAAGTCGGTGCGCTGCTCAACACGAGTAGCTTCGACCTTGTAAGAGACCTTGAGAACCGGCGAGTAAATCTGGTCGATCGGAATACGTCCGATGTCACCAGAAGTAGACGCGGCGGGAACGTAGCCACGGCCACGCTCGACGACGAGTTCTACGTCAAGCTTGGCGGTGTCATTGAGGGAAGCGATGTGCAGATCCGGGTTGTGGATCTCCACGCCAGCCGGAGGCTGGATGTCGCCCGCAGTGACCTCGCCAGGCCCTTCCTTGCTCAGGTACATGACCACCGGCTCATCCGAGTCGGAGGACAGAACCAAACCCTTGATGTTCAAGATGATCTCAGTGACGTCTTCCTTGACGCCGCTGATGGTGGTGAACTCATGGAGAACGCCATCAATCTTGATCGAAGTAACCGCAGCACCCGGGATGGATGACAGCAGGGTACGGCGAAGAGAGTTGCCGAGGGTGTAGCCGAATCCCGGCTCGAGGGGTTCGATGACGAACTTCGAGCGGGAGGAATCGATGAACTCCTCGGTGAGCTGGGGACGCTGGGAAATGAGCATTAATAATCTCCTTGTCGACGACCGCTATTTGACGTCGGTAGAGGGTGAAAGATGAAGCCTGTAATGAAGACTGTGAAGAAGCCGACGGTGCGATGAACGCGGCCAGAGTGCCGCGCACAACACCGAATGCTTACTTCGAGTAAAGCTCGACGATGAGCTGCTCCTGCAGCGGAACATCGATCTGAGCGCGCTCGGGCAGCTGGTGCACGAGGATGCGCAGGGTGTCAGGAACGACCTGAAGCCAAGCGGGAACGTTGGCGTCAACCAGACGATCCTGAGCGTCTTCGAACCATTCCATCTTCTTGGAGCGGTCACGGACATCGATGATGTCGTACTGGGTGACCTGGAAGGAAGGAACGTTGATGTTCTTGCCGTTCACGGTGAAGTGACCGTGGCTGACCAGCTGACGCGCCTGACGGCGGGTGTTGGCCAGACCAGCGCGGTAAACCACGTTGTCCAGACGGGACTCCAGCAAAACAACCAGGTTGTCACCGGTCTTGCCCGGGCGGCGGTTAGCCTCGGCGTAGTAGCGGCGGAACTGACGCTCCAGCACACCGTAGGTGTACTTAGCCTTCTGCTTTTCCTGCAGCTGCAGCAAGTACTCAGATTCCTTGATGCGGTTGCGGCCAGCCTGCCCCGGTGGGTACGGGCGGCGCTCGAATGCCATGTCGCCGCCGACTAGATCGACGCGAAGACGGCGGGATACGCGGGTAGCGGGGCCAGTATAACGAGCCATTTTCTTACCTCTTCCTTTCCCTTAAACCTTGCGGCGCTTGGTCGGACGGCAGCCGTTGTGCGGCTGGGGGGTGGCATCCGTGATCGAGGAAACCTCGAGGCCTGCAGCCTGCAGGGAACGGATGGCGGTCTCGCGGCCGGAGCCCGGACCCTTGACGAATACGTCAACCTTCTTCATGCCGTGATCCATTGCCTTACGAGCGGCGCTCTCAGCAGCCATCTGTGCGGCGAAAGGAGTGGACTTACGGGAACCCTTGAAACCGACGTGGCCGGAGGATGCCCAAGAAATAACAGCACCGGAAGGATCCGTGATGGAAACGATGGTGTTGTTGAAGGTGGACTTGATGTATGCGTGGCCTGCGGCCACATTCTTCTTGACGGCGCGGCGCCCAGTGCGACGCGCGCCGGAACGAGTCTTTGGAGGCATTAACTACTTCTTCTTTCCTGCGATCGTCTTCTTCGGACCCTTACGCGTACGAGCGTTGGTCTTGGTGCGCTGACCGTGAACGGGCAGGCCACGACGGTGGCGGATGCCCTGGTAGCAGCCAATTTCAATCTTGCGACGGATATCAGCCTGTACCTGGCGGCGGAGGTCACCCTCGACCTTCCAGGTGGACTCAATAACGTCACGCAGCGCCGATACCTGATCATCATCAAGGTTGTCGGTGCGCAGGTCAGGAGAAATGCCAGTCTTTTCCAGCAATTCCTTGGCACGGGTGGGCCCGATGCCGTAGATGTAGGTGAGAGCAACTTCCATGCGCTTGTTGCGTGGGAGGTCTACACCAGCTAGACGTGCCATATGGCGTGTCCTTTCGGTTTTTTACGGTGGTTTTCTCCCCATCCGTCCCACCCCATGCAGCACTTCGTTTCCGGTCCGTGCCGGATCAGTGGGCCACTTTTAATAGGAGTAGGCTCAGGCCACCGTGGCCTGAGGTAAAAAAGACGCAGAATCTCGCGCCCTAGGTAAGGAGGCTTACAGTGTTTACTTGTAGCGGTAGACGATGCGTCCGCGGGTTAGGTCATAAGGCGACAGCTCCACAACGACGCGATCCTCTGGGAGGATGCGGATGTAGTGCTGACGCATCTTGCCCGAGATATGGGCCAAGACTTTGTGGCCGTTATCGAGCTCGACACGGAACATTGCGTTTGGCAAGGGTTCAACGATGCGACCCTCGACCTCAATTGCGCCTTCCTTAGCCATAACCTCTACTTTTCTAGGCGACGAACAAGTGGGTTGCCGCCTGCATTTGGATATCTACTGCGAGGTGTCAGCGAACTCATATTAGAGACACGCCTACACCAGCGTCTTAGCTTACGCGTTGCTGCAGGGTTTTCCAAACGCGATAAAACAAATGCCCACTTCGCAGTCAACGACGACCGAGAAGTGGGCAACAAACAAGCGGAGCGACTAGTAGATAACTACCTTTGATCCGACTGGAACATCATTCCAGAAACGAACCGCATCATTGTGCGGCAGGTGGATGCAGCCATTGGACTCATAGGCGGGCGAGCCCTCGTGGAAGGCGTGTCCGCTGTTGGTGAAGTACATCGAGTAAGGCATCGGGGCGTTGTTGAACTCGCGGGAAATCTCATCCTTGACCTTGCGGTTGATGTAGAAGGTTCCACGCGGGGTCTCCTCACCGGCCATGCCGGAGGAAATAGCGGAAGCAACGTAAGTCACCTCACCATTGGGGCCCTGCAACCAGGAACGCTTGCCATCGAGGTCAACACAGACCTTTGCGTCGAGCGGGCAGCTCCCGCGATCAAACTGGTTGGCAGCACGCTCTGCCTCCGCACGCTCGGAGGCAGCGCCGGCCTCAGCCTCCTGGCGAGCAATCTCCTCCGCGTGGGCGCGATCCGCAGCCTCACGCGCGGCACGAGCTTCAGCGTTCTTCTGCTCAATGAGGCCCGGGAACACGGCATCCACAGCGGCGTCTACCGCGGGACGGATAGCCGCAGCAGCCTGGGGATTGATGGTTTCCAGTTGTTGCAGGATCTGATTGCGGGTATTCCATGCCCCTTCGCGGGTCTGCCCCACGAAGTTATCAAGCTGCTGACGGGCCTCAGCAGAGAGCTGATCAGCCTGGGATTGCACCTCTTCGATGCTGGGCAGTTGCTGGGCGCTGGCTGCGGGAGCTCCCAACAAAGCCGTGAGCGCAAGTGCGCCGGCGGTGACGGGAGCTACGAAAACGCGGCGCAGAAATGGCGTAGCTTTGCGGCGGGGAGATTGTGACATGCCAGGAAGTATAGCCCCCAGCAGCCCCAGGTACTACTCGCCGCGGCGATGTGCTACCCCCCTGATGCGGGGAGAAACCCGCACGACCACTGCCAAATAAGAGCAGATCTAGCGGCGCGTGAGAATCCGCGGACCATGCGCGGTGGCAGCAACCGTGTGCTCCCAGTGCGAGGCTAAGGAACCGTCAAGCGTGACTACCGTCCAGTCATCCTCGAGAACGGCGTTGTCCTCGGTACCCAAAGTGAGCATTGGTTCGATGGCTAAGACGGAACCTTCTTGGATAAGCGGGCCACGTCCAGCCTTGCCTTCATTGGACAAGTAAGGCTCCTCGTGCATCTCGTGCCCGATGCCGTGCCCGCCATATCCATCGACGATATATAGATTCACGCCGAACTTCTCCTCAGCGCGGTAGGTGGCCTGCTCCAGAGCGGCAGAAACATCCGTCAAGCGGTTGTCAGGAATCATGGCCTTCATGCCTTCGTGGAGGACCCACTCGGTTGCATCATTAAGGGCGTTTGCTTCTGGGGTGAGCTCACCTACGCCAAAGGACCAGGCGCTGTCCCCCACCCAGCCGTCTAGCGTGGCGCCGCAGTCGATAGAGACGAGATCGCCGTCGCAGAGAACAACGTCCACCGTAGGAATCCCGTGCACGATAACCTCGTTGACCGAGGCGCAGATTGAGGCCGGGAAGCCCTCATAGCCCTTGAAGGTGGGATAGGCACCGGCTTGACGGATGGTGTCTTCAGCTACCTGGTCTAGCTCCAAGGTGGTGACGCCTGGTGCTGCAGCCGCGCGGACTGCTTTCAGCGCCGCGCCAACGATCTCTCCCGCCGCCTGCATGGCGTCGAGCTCCCCTGGGGTGCGCGCGATGATCTTCTTGGTGCGACGATGAAAAGCCATAACTACTTTCCGATAGCCTGCAGGGTGCGGGCGTTGATGTCTTGCACGGTGCCCTCAGCCTTGACGGAGATGATCTTGTCGCCGTAGTGCTGGATGAGCGGGAAGGTCTCGTCACGGTAGACACCGAGACGGGTGCGAATGGTTTCTTCATTGTCGTCCGCGCGACCGCGGGCGAGCATGCGCTCGACGACGACGTCTTCTGAGACCTCAAAATTAATGACACCGTCAAGCTTCAAGCCCTTGTCTGCCAAGAGCTTTTCCAGGATGTCTGCCTGCTCTACCGTGCGGGGGAAGCCGTCCAACAGGAAGCCCTGCTGCGCGTCCGCTTGGGAAAGACGGTCCTCGACCATGCGGGCCGTGACGTCGGTGGGGACGAGCTTTCCAGCATCGATGTAAGACTTAGCCTCAACGCCTAGCGGAGTTCCCTCACCAATGTTGGCGCGGAAGAGATCACCGGTGGAGATGTGCGGCACGCCCAGCTTTTCGCTGAGGATAGCAGCCTGAGTGCCTTTTCCGGCGCCGGGAGGGCCGAGGAGTACGTAACGCATTACTTGAGAAGTCCTTCGTAGTTAGATTGCAAAAGCTGGGATTCTATCTGCTTGACCGTTGTCAAGGCGACGGAAACCATAATGAGGATAGCCGTACCACCGAAAGCGGACGCACCGCCCGCGGAACCATTTCCCACGCCCAGATCCAAGAGGATATTCGGCAGGATTGCGATGATGGCGAGGTAAAGGGATCCAACGAAGAGCAAACGGTTCATAACGAACCCGAGGTACTCCGCGGTGGGCCGACCCGGACGGATACCCGGGATAAATCCACCATACTTCTTCATATTGTCGGCCTGCTCGGCGGGGTCATACTGCACGGAGACGTAGAAGTAGGAGAAGAAGATGGTGAGCACAAAGTAGACCACGATGTACTGCCACGAGGAGGGCGACTGCAGGTGCGCAATGATATTGCGTTGCCACCAGTTATCCGGGGTGGCTGCAGAACCGGAGGTAACGATCTGCGTGATGAGGACCGGCATGTAGACCAAGGAAGATGCGAAGATAACGGGAATAACGCCGGCCTGGTTGACCTTCAAAGGTAGGTAGGTGGAAGAACCACCGTACTGACGGCGACCCACCATGCGCTTGGCGTACTGCACCGGAATGCGGCGCTGGCCCTGCTCGATGAAAGTGATGCCAATGACCAAGACGATGAGGCCCACGATAATCATCGCAAGAACCAAGCCGCCGTTGTTCTTGAGGATTGATACGCCATCGGTAGGAAGACGCGTTGCGATACCGGCGAAGATGAGCAGGGACATACCGTTACCGATGCCCTTTTCAGTGATGAGCTCACCCATCCACATAACCAAGATGGCGCCGGCGGTCATGGTGATGACCAGGCTGATAAGCGTAAAGAAGTTACGGTCCTCAGCCAAGACGGCCACGCCTTGACCCAGCAGCTGCTCGCGGTCAGCCAGGGCAACGATGCCCGAGGACTGCAGGATGGCCAGAGCCAGAGTGAGATAACGCGTGTACTGCGTCATCTTGGCTTGACCGGACTGCCCCTCTTTCTTCAGCTGCTCGAAGTGCGGGATGACTACCGTCAGCAGCTGCACGATGATCGAGGCCGTAATGTACGGCATGATGCCGATGGCGAAGATAGACAGCTGCAGCAACGCTCCGCCGGAGAAGAGGTTGATGACGGAGTAAAGGTTGCCAGACTCCTCAGTCAGCGTGCGCAGACGTCCCGCGATAGAGGCGTAATCGACACCTGGGGACGGGATCTGCGCGCCGATGCGATAGGCGATAATCATCACGATGGTGAAGATGATCTTCTTACGCAGATCGGCGTCCTTAAAAGCCTGCAAAATGGCGGACACTACAAAATCCTCCTGGCCTTTCGCGCGGCCAGCTCCCCCGGCTTTTCCGGGTACCACTCAAGCACGCGAAGGTGGAACTCATCTGCCCAGTGAGAAGCCGCGACGCCGACGTTTAGGCGACGCTTAGAATTCTCTCAGGGACGGTTGAACACTTATGACCCTATTACCCTACCAGTCTTGGCAACTGTGTCCACAAAGCACAGGGTGTTTAGCATAACAAAAGTGCCCGCACTCGCCTATAAAGGTGAGTGCGGGCACTTAAAGCAGTGCTAGAGAGAACTACTTGGTTGCGGTGATGGAACCACCGGCAGCCTCGATCTTCTCAACAGCGGACTTGGAGAACTTGTCAGCGGTGACATTCAGCTTGACGCTGATGTCGCCGTTGCCCAAGACCTTGACCGGCTGGTTCTTGCGAACCAAACCGGCGGCGACGAGATCGGCCACCGTGACGTCTCCGCCAGCGGTGAACTTCTCAGCCAAGTCGGCCACGTTGACTACCTGGTACTCAACATGGTTGGGGTTCTTGAAGCCCTTGAGCTTGGGCAGACGCATGTGGATCGGCATCTGGCCACCCTCGAAAGCGGCCGAGACCGTCTTGCGAGCTCCGGTGCCCTTGGTACCGCGGCCAGCGGTCTTACCCTTGGATGCCTCACCGCGGCCAACGCGGGTCTTCGGCGTGTTTGCACCTGCGGTTGGGCGCAGGTCGTGCAGCTTGATGATATCAGCCATGGTTTACTCCCCTGCCACTTCTTCGACTGTGACCAGGTGACGCACCTTCTGAACCATTCCGCGCACGATCGGGGTGTCCTGCTTGATAACAGACTGTCCGATACGCTTGAGGCCGAGGGCCTCGATGTTGGCGCGGTGATTCGGCTTGGTGCCCACAAGGCCCTTAACCTGAGTAATCTTCAGAGCCATTGTTATGCCTCCTGACCTGCGCGCTTGCGCAGCATACGGGCCGGGGTAACCTCTTCGACGGTCTTGCCACGACGAGCGGCAACCTCTTCGGGGCGAACCAGCTGCTTGAGGCCGTCCACGGTAGCGCGGACGACGTTGAGAGCGTTGTCGGAGCCGAGGGACTTCGACAGGATGTCCTGCACGCCTGCGCACTCAAGCACGGGGCGGGCAGCGCCACCGGCGATAACACCAGTACCAGGAGCGGCCGGCTTCATCATGACGATGCCAGCTGCGTCGCGACCCTCTACGGGGTGGGTAATGGTGCCAGCAATCATCGGCACGCGGAAGAAGTTCTTGCGAGCCTCTTCTGCGCCCTTCTGGATTGCGGCCGGGACCTCTTTGGCCTTGCCGTAGCCGACGCCGACCATTCCCTGACCGTCACCGACGACCACGAGGGCGGTGAAGGACATGTTGCGTCCACCCTTGACGGTCTTGGAGACGCGGTTGATGGTGACTACGCGCTCGATGTACTTATCGCGCTCGTTGTCCTGGTTGCGGCGATCGTTACGACGATCGTTGCGACGGTTGTTTCCGCCGCTCTTGTTATCGGCGGAGCGTCCGCCGTCACGCTGTTCACGGTCCGACATTAGGCGTTCCTTCCGTTGATGTTTCCGTTTGCGATGATCATTAGAACTTCAGACCACCTTCGCGTGCGGCCTCTGCCAGTGCGGCAACACGGCCGTGGTACTTGTAGCCTGCGCGGTCGAAGACGACCTTCTCGATGCCAGCTGCCTTGGCGCGCTCTGCGATGAGAGCACCTACCTTGGCGGCCTTGGCCTTCTTGTCGCCCTCGATGGCGCGCACGTCAGCTTCCATGGACGAAGCGGAGACCAGGGTGTGGCCTGCCAAGTCGTCGATGACCTGTACGTGGACGTGGCGCGAGGTACGGTGCATGACCAGACGCGGTGCCTCTGGGGTGCCGCGCAGCGTCTTGCGGATGCGGAAGTGACGGCGGGCGCGTGCTTCGCGACGACGGGACGAGATGTCCTTGCCGATTGGGGTGCGCTTAGTGTTTTCAGTGTTAGCCATTGCTTACTTACCCGTCTTTCCGACCTTGCGACGGATCTGCTCGCCATCGTAACGAATGCCCTTGCCCTTGTAAGGATCATCCTTACGCAGACGACGGATGTTAGCGGCGATCTGTCCGACTTGCTGCTTGTTGATACCAGAAACGGAGAGCTTGGTTGCTCCGTCGACAGCGAAGGTGATTCCTTCCGGAGCCTCAATGAGGACCGGGTGGGAGTAACCCAGAGCGAACTCGAGGTTCTTGCCCTTGAGCTGAACGCGGTAACCAACACCGAAGATTTCCATCTTGATGGTGTAGCCCTCAGAGACGCCAACAACAGCATTGTTGATCAGCGAGCGAGAAAGACCGTGCAGAGCGCGGTTCTTGCGGTTCTCGTCGGGGCGGGCGACCTTGATTTCGCCGTCCTCGACTGCTGCGGTGATCGGCTCAGGAAGCACGACGGTTTGAGTTCCCTTGGAACCCTTGACCTCGACCTCGGAGCCATTGATCTTGATTTCGACGCCGGATGGTACGGCGATTGGTGCTAGACCGATACGTGACATGTGTCAATCCTCCCTTACCAGACGTAGGCGAGAACTTCTCCGCCTACGCCCTTCTCCTGAGCCTGACGGTCGGTCAGCAGTCCCTGGGACGTGGAAATGATAGCCACGCCCAGGCCGCCGAGGACCTTGGGCAGTTCGGTCGACTTGGTGTACACACGCAGGCCCGGCTTCGAAACGCGGCGAAGACCCGACAACGAACGCTCACGGTTGTTGTACTTGAGCTCGAGAACCAGGTTGTGGCCCTCGACAGAGTAGTTCGCAATGTAGCCTTCCTGCTTCAGGATCTCGGCGATGTTCACCTTGATCTTGGAGGTCGGCATCGACACGGTGTCGTGGTGCGCATGGTTTGCGTTGCGCACGCGCGACAACATGTCGGCGATAGGATCAGTCATGGTCATGGTTAGGTGACCGTATACCTTTCTTGCTGCGGTTCCCACACAACGCGACGCCATGAGCGCGCGCTCTCACCTAAGCGTTTTCCGTGTGATTTCGGGCTACTCACGCTCCCCGCGGTCAATACCACGAGGCGCTCGCCACCCTTTGATACAGACAACGGTCCGCTACATGCGGCGAGGGGCCTACAACAAAGTTGATGATGTAAATTCTTGAGTCAGAGCAAGGCTTTAAGCAGCCAGGGGCCCTAATTCAAGCGCCCCTCAGCCTGCAGCCAAGTCCGACCAGCCACTTTACTATCAAAGCCCCTGCTTAATCAAATCCCTGGGCTCGCGCATTGCTCAAGCGGGTCACTACGGTAGCCTGCATGAATGTGAGTTTCCTTCGCACTGCCCCAGACACAATCATCTGCAGCCAATGCGGCACGCTTCCCGTAGGGCGCGTGTTCTGATGAGCCGCTTGAGTTCTTCCTTTGCCGTGACCACAGTTCACCTCGCCGATGACCGCATCACCCAGGTCGATACCCGGGCCGGAATAGTTCCGGGCGAGGAAACCCTCGAGGTCCGCCTTGACGGCGCAGTCCTCGCCACAGTGGCGCGCACCCCCGGGCATGATATCGAGCTTGCCCACGGCTTGCTTTTCTCCCGCGGGCTCATCCGCCGCGCGGGCGACGTCGACACCGCCCGCTATTGCGCGGGAGCCGACGCCACCGGCACCAATGCCTACAATCGCCTTGATCTATCGCTCACCCGCCGCCCCCAGCTCGCATTCGCCCCGACAACCGCCGCTGCCAACCCTGAACCTGGCTCGGGCCGGGGTTCGGACTGCGCGGCTTCGCCAAGCGCGGCTGCACCCATAGCGCAGCTGCAGGCGGAAGTAGAACTGCACCAGACCAATACTAAGCGGGCTTACTCGGTAGATTCCCTTCTTATCGGCGCCACGATTGTGGGCCTGCACAAGGGCCGCAGGCTCTTCCACAAGACCGGCGGCACCCACGCTGCCGCTGCCTGCGACGAAGAAGGTAACCCCGTAGTGTTGCGCGAGGACATCACCGCCGGCAATTGCGTACCCCAGGTGGTGGGCGCACTCCTACTTGACGCGAAGCTCCCGGCCTCGAAGCTGGTCCTCGCCCTCAGCTACACCCCTGACTTCGCCACCATCCGCCTAGCCGCCTTAGCCGGCTTTAGCGCGGTCATCTCCGCCGAGGTGCCCTCCTCCCCGGCCGTCGACGCCGCCCGCGCGGCAGGCATCGTCCTCGTGGGCCGCGCTAGCGAGCAAGGCTTCAGCCTCTATGCGGGGGAATTGCGCCCATAGATATGGCCGTAACTATCATTTCTATCGTTAAAACAACATAGAAAGGCACCTTAAGTAATGCGGTGGATGATGCTCGGCCCGGCCTTCGTGGCCTCTATTGCCTACGTGGATCCGGGCAATGTGGCGGCGAATATCTCGGCCGGCGCGCAATTTGGTTACACGCTGGTGTGGGTATTGGTGGCCGCCAACATCATGTCGATGTTTATCCAATATCAATCGGCAAAGCTGGGAATTGTCACGGGAAAGTCTCTTCCTGAGTTGCTTGGTCAGCGTCTGCGTACCCCAACGAGGCTCTCCTTTTGGGTGCAGGCGGAAGTCGTGGCGGCCGCGACAGACCTCGCGGAGGTCATCGGCGGCGCCATTGCACTCAACCTGCTTTTCGATGTCCCCCTCCTCCTAGGCGCCCTCATCACCGGGGCGATCTCCATGGGGCTCCTAGCCTTCCAGCGAGGACGCAGGGCTTTCGAGCGCGTCATCGTCGGCCTGCTCATCATGATCTGCGCTGGTTTTCTCGCCGGACTCTTCGTCGATCCGCCTTCCGCCGGCCAAACCATCCAGGGCTTAGTCCCGCGGCTTGAAAACCGCGAGGCCGTCATCCTGACCGCCTCCATGCTGGGCGCAACTGTTATGCCCCATGCTATCTACCTTCATTCCTCGCTGGTGAAGGACACCGGGGAGGGAAACGTCAAGGACCTGCTCAAACAAACCCGCAGCAGCATCATCGTCGCCCTAACTGCGGCCGGGGTGGTCAATATCGGCCTCCTGCTTGTTGCCGCCTCCAGCCTCGCGGGCGTGCCGGGAACGGACACCATCTCCGGGGCTCACGCGGCAATCCTGGAGAACCTCGGCACCACCGTCGCGGGGCTTTTCGCCCTGGGCCTTTTCGCCAGCGGCTTAGCCTCGACCTCCGTGGGCACCTACGCCGGCTCTGAGATCATGGCTGGCCTCTTGCACACGCGCATCCCGCTTCTCGCGCGCCGCGCCATCACGCTGGTTCCCGCAATCGGCATCATCGCGACGGGAGTCGAGCCCTCGACCGCTCTTGTGCTCAGCCAGGCCATCTTGTCCCTCGGCATTCCTTTCGCGCTCATCCCCCTGATGCGCTACGTCAGCTCCCCGGCCATCATGGGAGAATTCGCCGCCGGCTGGGGATCGCGCGCCATCGCCGTGGTCTTGTCCACGGCCATCGTCGCGCTCAACATCGCCCTGGTTATCGCGCTGTTTTAGTCCTGCAATCAGTCCCGGTATTCGCCGGGGCCCTGGTTGAGCCAGGCATAGACCCCGCCCATCAGCACTCCCCCACCAATCAGGTTTCCTAGCCACACCATAACCCAGTTTTCGGCCACGGCGCCCAACGTCATGGCTGCCGGGAGCGGGTCACTCGCAAATAGCACCAACAGCATCAGGCAGAAATTCGCTACCACGTGCTCGAGGCTCAGCCCCACGAATATTGCGATGATGGGAACGATGACGAGGAACTTGGACCCCAGGTCCTTGGCAAATAGAGCTCCAACAATGGCCATGTTCACCACGAAGTTTGCCAGGAGGGCCTCTATAAGAAGCCCGCCCGCGCTCTTGTTTAGCTTGCCTTCCACAATGGTGGCAAGCAGGTGGCTGGGGTCCATGTGCCCCATCTTGGCCGAGTATCCCAGCGCCAACGCCACGAGGGCCGCCCCCACAAGGTTAAACACCGTGGATACCGCCAGCAGCCACAGGCCTTTGCCCCAGCCCACGCGCCTTTGCACCACGCCGTAGACCATGTACATCATGTTGCTGGTGGCCAGCTCTGCGCCAAGGATGACAATGGCAAAGAGTCCGATACCGAAGAGCAGCGCAAACACGGGCGCGCCTAGGCCGGGCACGTGCTTGCCGACGGCGTTTCCAACCACGCCGGCAAATGCCGTTCCCAGCGTGAGATATGCGCCGGCAAGAATGGCGCGAACCGCGAAACGCGATGGTGATGTTTCCAGCAGCTGGGTCTTCTTCTTAACCGCAGCAGCAATCGAATCGTTGAGAGCCATTCGCGTCCTTCTTCTCGAGCACTAACCTTCATCAACGCTACCTGTTAGGCCCAATCCTCACTGCCAAAGACAGCAAAAAGTCCCAGCCTCTTTCTCCCCCAGCCACATGGCTAAGGGGAGAGAGAAACTGGAACTTCTTGTACTAGTTCCGCTTTTACTTGAACGGGAAGCCAAGCTCCTTGAGGAGGCGGCGGCCTTCATCGTCATTGGTAGCGGTGGTAACGACGGTGATGTCCATACCACGGGGGCGGTCAATCTGGTCGATGTCGATCTCGTAGAACATGGACTGCTCGGAGAGGCCGAAGGTGTAGTTACCATTGCCGTCGAACTGCTGATCCGAAAGACCACGGAAGTCACGGATACGCGGCAGGGCGATGGTCAGCAGGCGGTCGAGGAACTCCCACATGCGGTCGCCGCGCAGGGTAACGCGTGCACCGATGGGCATGCCCTCGCGCAGCTTGAAGTTAGCGATCGACTTGCGTGCGCGACGCAGCTGAGGCTTCTGACCGGTAATCGCGGTCAGATCCGCCAGAGCGCCGTTGATGAGCTTCGAGTCGCGAGCAGCCTCGCCGACACCCATGTTGACAACAACCTTGGTGACGGAAGGGATCTGCATGACGTTGTCGTAGTTGAACTCGTCATTGAGGGTCTTCTTGATTTCCTCGCGGTAGCGAGTCTTAAGACGCGGGGTGTAGTTCTCGCTCATGATTAGATGTCCTTCCCGTTGCTACGCGCGACACGGACTTTCTTGCCGTTGTCGTCAAAGCGGTAGCCCACGCGGGTCGGGTTACCCTCGGAATCAACAATCGCAACGTTAGAAACGTGGATTGGAGCTTCCTGGGTGACGATTCCACCGGACTCGGCGCCACGCTCGGTAGCGGAGTTTGCAACGTGCTTCTTGACGCGGTTTACGCCCTCAACGAGGACCTTATCGCGCTTTGGATATGCTTCGATGACCTTGCCCTTCGCGCCCTTATCGGGGCCCGAAATGACAATCACCATATCTCCCTTATGAATCTTCATAAGATTAGATCACCTCCGGTGCGAGAGAAACGATCTTCATGAACTTCTTGTCACGAAGCTCGCGAGCGACTGGTCCGAAGATACGGGTACCACGAGGCTCGTTGTCGCCCTTGAGAAGAACAGCAGCGTTCTCATCGAAGCGAATGTAGGAACCGTCCGGACGACGGGATTCCTTCTTGGCGCGGACGATGACAGCCTTGACGACGTCACCCTCCTTCACGTTGCCGCCGGGGACGGCATCCTTGACAGTGGCGACGATGACGTCACCAATGCCAGCGAAACGTCGGATCGAGCCGCCGAGGACACGGATGCACAGGATTTCCCGTGCACCAGAGTTGTCGGCGACGCGCAGACGCGATTCTTGCTGAATCACTGTGGGTCTCCTGACCTGGATTATGTGCGTAAGATTTCCGGCCTTGACGCACCTGGTCTTATTGCTTTAAGTGGCACTAGCACTACAACGTCCCCGAAACGAGGCCGAGGGTGGGTCGAAGCTGTGGTTCGGAAACGCACCGCATACAGCGACCGGCTAAATGCAACCCTGCCATTCAACCACAGCGTGGACCTGCTCTCCAAATTCCTAAACGGGGTCCTTTTCCTTTTCTATATCCTTATCTACTTCCGTCCCCGAGTCCTTTCCAGGCTTCTCCTCCTCAACGCGCGGATCAACGCACATGAGCTCCTGGGAGAAGTCGATCTCCTCCCCTGCTTTGAAGTCATGTCCAGGCAAAACCCTTCCGGTCTTCTTGGAGTTGGAGATGACCACCGGCGTGGTTACGGAGTAGCCGGCTTTCTTGATGCCATCGATGTCGAACTCGGCTAGCACCTGGCCACGGCAGATGATGTCATTCTTGCTGATCGCCGAGGTGAAGTACTGCCCCTTCAGGTTGACCGTGTCGAAACCAATGTGCATGAGCACGTCAACGGGATTGCCGTGCGCATCCTCACCGCGGATGGCGTAGGCATGCTTGGAGGGGAAGGTCACCGTCACCTTGCCGTCGATAGGTGCCACGAGCTTGCCCACGGTGGGCTCAACGGCCACACCGTCACCCAGCTTCCCGGCCGCGAACATGGGGTCTGAGACCTCGGAGAGCGGAATGGCCTTGCCTTCCAGCGGCGAGGAGATGACAAAGGCATCGGGCGCAGGCTCTATGAACTCACCAGATCCTGCGGCTCCAGCCTGAGCGGAGTCCGCGGGGGCGGCCCCCACCTCATCTGGATCAATGGAACCGTTCTTGGAAATCATGTACCGGCCATAGAAGTAGGCGCCCGTGAAGGAGATGGCCAGCGAGACGATGGCGCAGATGAAGAAGTTAGGAATATCGGTCGGGCGCATGGAGACGAAGCCAATGAACCCGGCCGCGCCGAGAGCAGTGGCCTTAACGTCGAGGATTGCCACCAGCATGGAGGCCACAGCGGAGGCACCCATGCCGATGAAGAAGGGCCAGCGCAGACGCAGGTTGACACCGAAGATAGCCGGCTCGGTAATGCCGAAAAGGGCGGAGACGCCCGAGGCACCAGAAAGACCCTTGAGCTTCTCGCTCTTAGCCAGGAAGTAGACGGCCAGAGCGACGCCGCCCTGGGCAATATTTGCCATCGAGGCCGTGGCAAAGATGAAGGAACCACCATGTTCCCACAGCATGAACTCGATGGGTGGGAAGGATTGGTGCAGGCCGGTGATAACAATCGGCGAGTACACCAAGCCGAAGAGGAAACCGCCAACGGGACCCGCAAACTCATACAGGTTGGCCAGGCCCAGACCCAGCCATTCGCCGGCCGTGCGCAGCACGGGGCCAATGGCCACGAAGGTAATGAAGCCGGTGATGAGCAGCGTCAGCAGCGGGGTGAGCATGAAGTCCACGGTGCCCTTGAAGTGCCTGTGGAAGAACTTCTCAATCGTGGCCAGAATCCACGAGATGACCAGGGTGGGCAGGATGGATCCCTGATAGCCGGCCTGCGCCACGTCCAACCCGAAGATATTCCAGTAGGTCATGTCGCCGGCCTCGATGGTTTGAGCCACGTCATAGCCATTAACCAAGCTAGGCATAACCATCGCCATTGCCACGCCGGCGCCTAAGAACTCATTGCCGCCAAAGCGCTTCGTAGCGGTAAAGCCCACCAACACGGGCAGGAAGGCAAAGGGCGCAGAAGCCAAGAGGTTAATGAGCCCGGCTACATCCTCCAAGGCAGGAACGCGCTCGATGATTGACTGGGCGCCAAAGAGCCCTTGTGCGGTCAAGACGTTGTTGAGCGCCATCAACAGACCGCCACCAACCAGGATCGGGATCAGCGGGACGAAGATGTCAGCCAAGACCTTGATGGCGCGGGAGAACCAGTTTCCGGAATTGGCGGCGATGTCCTTGAGCTTGTCCGTCGATACCGCGATGTCCTTCGAGGTCATCTTGTTGATCTCCTCGAAGACGTGGTTCACGTCTCCGGGGCCGACGATGACCTGAAACATGCCGCCGGCCTCAAAGATGCCTTTGAGATCCGGATCGGCTTCGAGGGCCTTGGTATCGACCTTTTTTGAATCCTTGAGCACCAAACGCAGGCGGGTAGCGCAATGCGCCAAGCCCACGATATTATCCTCACCGCCCAACGCCTTAAGCGTGCGGACGGCGACTTCCCTATGGTCCATTATGTCTTCTCCCTGCCTAAACGATAAGAGCTTCGTAGGAAAACAAACTACATACGCTCTATTAGACACGAGACATATATGGCTTGGCTAGTTCTGGGCCATTTCTTGTTCTAAGTGTGACCTAATTAGCGCCGCTCCCATCCCCTCCACCGGCACCCGTCCTCGCCGTAGACGGCCACGGCGGCGCTGATGTCACCTCCCGCCGCGAAGATCTCCGCCACGCTGCCGTCTGCGATAAGGCGCAGCTGGGGATCCGCACACGCGATGCAGCGTGTGTCTTGACCACGGGTGATGCACACTACTCCCCCGCCCGACTCGACGAGAAGGACGTCGTTCCCAGCGTCGTCGACAAGCGCGAAGGCACCAGCAGCCTCGGACTCCGCCACCACCGTGGAACCGAAGCCCTCTCGGGCTCCCGTGTTAATCTCCGGCACCTCCTCCCACCAGGGCAACTGACGCAGCCGGCCTCCCTCCAGCCAAACCCGGCGCGGCAAGCTCAAACAATGCACCCAGCCTTGCTCGAGGGTCGGTGCCTCATCCTGCGCGGGCAGGCCGACCCAAGCCAAAAGCAGGGCCTCGCCATTGCCCACCTCCACCGCCTGCGGCGCATAGAACTCGTGCCCATAGTCGAGCTCGCTAAAGCCGCGCTCGACATGGAACACCGTGCCCTCGAGGTGGCCGACGATGTAGCCACACTGATCAGAGGAAGCATAGTGGGTCTGCCCGTCGATGTCGCGGCGCTCCAATCCCTGTGGGCAGAAGATGAGGACGTCCTTGTCCTTACCCGTCGCCTTATCCTTTAAGGTCAGGAGGTTAGGACACTCCCACATGTAGCCGCCGGGAAGCAGATCCGGGCTAAGTCCGGGGCGCGCGGCGGATAGATCGAAGCGCATTTCCCCTTCCAGATCCCAGCGCTCAAGATCCGGGGAGTGATAGAGCACAACAGTGCCAGCCTCCTGCTGTGTCTGCGCGCCCAGCACCATGCGCCATCCGCCCTCTATACGGCTCAGGTGCGGGTCCCTAAAGTGCCCGGTGTAGTCCTCAGGCGCATCTGGGATCAAAGGATTGCCCGGATCCCGCTGGTAGAAGCCGCCCTCCGGGCCTGCGGGATCCAGTGCACGGACCCGATTCTGGGAGGGGATGCGCCGGCCTTCCTGTTTAAGGTTTCCCGTATAGAAGAGCCAAACCTCCCCTTCTGCCAACGCTGCTCCCCCTGAATAGCAGCCGTCTTTGTCATAGGGCAGGTCCGGGTAGAGCGCATCCGGGTGGTGCGTCCACGGACGCGCACTACTCAAACTGGTGGTGGCATGACCCCAGCCGGTGCGCTTGGGCGCATGCGGGAACCCCGGGTCGTGTTGGTAGTAGGTGTGCAGCGTATCGCCTTCGAGGAAGATCCCGTTGGGATCATTGAGCCGGCCCTGCGGCGGGGAGAGGTGAAAGTTTGGCCGATAGTTTAAGTGTTGGTTTGCTTGTTGCGTCGATTCTTTGGACATAGTCCCGATACTATGGAATTTATGACGATTCATGTGTGCGGCGAAGGTTTAGTCGATCTCGTGCCGGTCGCCCCAGGTAGCCTCAATGACCTCACCCCCGCGCTCGGCGGTGGCCCTTTCAACGTGGCCATTGCGGCCGCACGCCTCGGCGCGGATGTCGCCTTTCAATCGCGGCTTTCCACCGACGGCTTCGGACGCGAACTCGTCGCCGCCCTGGAAAGGGAAGGCATCGACACCACCTGGGTACAGCGCGGTGACGAGCCCACCACCCTCGCGGTAACCACCATCAACCCCGACGGTTCTGCCTCCTATACCTTCTACACGGAAGGCACCGCCGACCGCCTGGTGGCACCACGCCTGGCCCCTGCCGACATCGCCTGCTTCGGCACCGTATCCCTGGCCCTTGAGCCCGGGGCTTCGCGCTACGCCAACCTTCTCGGAGAGTTCGCCCACCAGGGCACCCTCGTAGCCCTTGATCCCAATATTCGCCCCTTCTATGCCACCGAAACCCATCGCGCCTTCCTGCAGGAGCTGCTTCCCTACGTCACCTTGCTCAAGCTCTCCGTCGACGAGGTGGAGTTCCTCGGCCCAGCGGCCTTGAAGAAGGTACCGGTCATGGTTATCACCGATGGCAGCGCCGGCCTACGCGTGGTCGCTGGGACGACAGACTTCCAACTGCCCGCCTACCCCGTGGAAATGGCCGATACCATCGGGGCCGGCGATGCCGTCCTCGGTGCCTTGCTCACCACCATCGACGAACGCGGTCTCGACCGCGATGCCCTGGAGCGCCTGAGCCAATATGACTGGCAGAAGATTCTGGAATTCGCCGCCAAAGCTGCCGCGATTACCGTCTCGCGCACTGGCGCGCAGCCTCCTACACGTGCCGAAGTGGAGGCCTTCCAAGCATGAGGTACCCCGTCCGCACGCTCGTAGTCCACGTAATCCTGTTCTTTTTCGTATTCGTCTCTTTCATCCTGCCCGTGGTCCTGGGCGGAAGCGCGCTCGTTCCCGTGCGCCTTTCTGGCACCATTGGTATCGCATTAAGCCTGGCAGTGCTCGTTGATTGCGCCCGCCATTTCTTTGCCCCGGCCCAGGCCCGCAGCCGCGGACTGAGGATTCTCTCCGGACTGGGGGCTCTCGCCCAGATCATCGGCTGGGCAGTGTGGATCTACATCTACAGCAATATCACCAGCGTGGGCGCCACCCCTTTCCGCATCGGCACCTTCGCCCTCTCCGTGGGAGCAGTAGTCAGCCTCTTCGTCATCGCCATCGCCGCCCTCGATCTGCGCAGCCCCACAGCTCCAGAGCCCTCTCCCCGCCCTCGGCGGCGGCCGCGGCGCGACCCCCGGCAGCAGCCCCGTTAGCAGCCCCCATTGGAAGCAGAGATTAATCACACCATTTTTATATGCTGTGGGCGCGCGGCCTGCCCCGCGCCGGTGTTATCCTGAAGCTAAGAGCTTATAACCTCTTTCTTATTGGCCCAGCGTTGCGGCCCCTTTTGTACTCATAGATCTCGGTCGCGCGCCGCTTTCTAGCGAAGGATCCTCTCGCGATGCTGTATCTCGTGATAGCTATCGCTGCCATAGTCGCAGTTGCCTGGCTCATCTATAAAAAGGTCCACGCTGCCGCCGCCATTTTCTCCGTCGGCGTCATCCTCCTCATGCTCGCCGCCCTGACCGGACGCGCCGACATGCGCACCACTGACATTGAGGCCACTGGCAATTCCTTCTACGACCAGCTCCTCGTCATAGAGGCCCTATTCCAGTCGCGCTTCAGCGGCATCGGCATGGCCATCATGGTGCTTTTTGGCTTCGTGTCCTATATGCGTCACATCGGCGCCGATGCCAAGGCGGTGGTCATTCTCTCCTCACCACTCAAGCGATTTAATGGTAGCTATTGGCTCGTGCCGGGGGGCTTCCTCATAGGTTCATTGCTCTCCTTGGTCATCCCCTCCGCCTCGGCGCTTTCCCTCCTCCTTGTCGCCACGCTTCTCCCCGCTCTCATCGCCGCCGGCTTGAGCCCCCTTACGGTGGCAGCCATCGTGGTGACATCTTCCACCATCATTCCCACACCATTGGAGGCGGGCCTCATCCAGGGCGCCGAGCTCAGCGGCCTATCCGTGACGAACTACGTCTATGGTTCCGTGGCCAAGGCCACTATCCCGGCGCTCCTCGTCACCGCCGCCGCCCACATGTGGTGGCAACGCCGCTGCGACACGTCCGACCAACGCAAGCAATCCCCGGTGAGCGCCGGCGTCAACGCTTCCGCTGATTCAGAGCCCCTAGATAGTCCTGTGCTCACTGAATCTCACCCAATCGTGGACGCTGCTCCTGCCCCGCATCACGAAAGCGAATCTGAGGCTGTTGCCCGCCGCGCGGTGGAACGGGCTGAAGGTCTTCCCGCTTACTACGCGCTCCTGCCTCTGCTCCCCTTGCTGCTCATTGTGGTCTCCGCAGTGCTCAACCGTGCTGGCATTATCTCTTTCGAAGCCGACATTCTTCCGGTGACTGTTGTTTCTCTGTTTATCGCGCTTCTCATCGAGATAATCCGCCACCGCAGTATAAGTGAGTCCATTTCCTCGCTATCCTGCTTCTTCAAAGGCTTGGGCGAAGGGGCTGCGGGCGTGGTCTCGCTTCTAATCGCCGCCGCCATTCTCGTCGAGGGAGTAACACAGATGGGTGTCATCGACATGCTTATCGACGCCACCGAAGGCTCTTCCGGAGCCGCCGTCTTCATCGTCTTAATCTTCGTCCTCGCCACGGCAGTGATGGCGGCCCTCACGGGCTCGGGCACCGCCCCCTACTTCGCCTTCTCCGAGGTAGTCCCCAGCCTGGCCGCGGAGACTTCCATCCACGGGCCACAAATGCTGACCGCTATATGGGGAACATCCAACCTGATGCGCCAAGTCTCCCCTGTCAACGCCGCCGTCCTCATCGTCGCCGGCGCTATCAAGGTCAACCCTCTGCAACTAGTCAAGCGCACCAGCGTGCCCATGGTCGCCGCGACCATAGCAAATACGCTCTTTGCCTTCCTGTTTATCAGCTAGAAAATCTAAGACGCTGCAATCTGATAGTCGCCGCCAATGCGCACCGTTCCCATTGGCAGGCTGGCGTCGGACTGCCACCATAACCACTTGTTCGAAACAGTCACCGTCGCGGTCTTTCCCTCCAAGGCTGCCAGTTCGGAGACCCTGTTCTGGTTACTCGTGGAAGATGCCAAAGAAGCGCCATAGGTCTGTTTGGTGTGAACGCCACTTCCAGGTGATTGAGCGGCTACATCTTGACGAGGCGTAAACTCCAGAATCCAGAATTCAGTGTTGAGCTGAGATTCAAGACCATTTGCCGGTAAGCCGTCCAGAACTTCCGTGCCAGATTTCTTGCGCACTATGCCGGTCATGCGAGTCGTGGCTCCATCAACTACGACACTAGAACCGCCAGTGCCACAGGTATTTCCGGAAGGAGTATTGGCTGCCGCCTGAGGCTGCGAGTCCAAGGTTGGGCGCGGGCCGCCGCCGGAGCGGTCAGTGCTATCGTGCCAATTGAGCTCGGTGGTGCCGGGAAACTCGCCAATGCCATCCATCGAAAATGACTGGTCCGCAACGGAAACTAAATGGTCCCCTTTCAGAGTGAAGGTCTCAAGCCGTTTGTCTGGCTGGATAGAATGCTATACGGCCTGAAACAGCCCATCCCCTGAAGGGTTGCCAAGGGATTCTCAGCCGAGTTCCTCCAGCGCCAGCCGCGCCTTCCAGGAGAACATCCTTGGATGTCACTACCCTCGCAGGGTCATCAGAGGCGGTCGTCGCAACGATGACGGGAGAAAACTCTCGGTAGGACTTCTTGAGTAGCAATTCTGGACGGTCATCGCCTGTAGCTTCAACGATGGTGTACTCATACTTATCCAGCGAGTAACTACTGGGAGGAGTCTCGTAGTTAAAGGTGTATGAATCTGGGTTGTCCAGCACCGCAGCGTAGGCCTAGCGTACCTGACCTAGTGTATCCGCTTGCTGCTCTTGCTCCGCCCCAGAGCCCGCGGCGGCGTCTTCATCACCCTGATCCGCGGCTGTGGTGGTCTCGCCAGGAGTAAGGATGGAGGATTCGTGTTCCTTATCCCTGGAGCAAGCACTGAGGAACAAGGTCGAAGCTAGGACGAGAGAAAGAACTTGGACGCAGCGCGATTCAGGGGGTAAACGCAGAGACATTGGGAAGGCCTTTGTAGAGAGGGTGCTGTTGCAAAGTTGGGGGGAGAGCAGCGAAGACTCAGTTTCTCATTCCCTGATGGCGAGAGTGTCTAATGGTTTGT
>NZ_DGRD01000019.1:0-52836 GCF_002390965.1 Corynebacterium sp. UBA4397 | reverse complement strand
TTTCCAATTAGGACGCCAGACATGGAGACAGCATTTCGCGATGGGGCCATAGCAGCTTCTGGGACCGCTATAACGAAGGTAATGCCGCCAGTGTCACGCTTTGCACCCAATGGTGGCCTGGGGGAAAAGAAGCAACGCGTACTACAGCGATTCGGAGTGTTCTTTGATAGATTCTTTGGCCTTGGAGGAGATGCGGACAGATCGTGACAAAACAGAGTGAACTTGCAATCGTCCAGAGAGCTGAAGGACTACTTCTCGGGGTCGGGCCTAAGCCTCGCTGAACCAGAACTCTCTAGGAGGTGACGGCCCACGGTACTTGGTGGGTTGCTCCTATTACCTGTGCTAGTCCGTCTGGTGGACCAGTATTGTGGTCACCGGATCTGCTTGTTCTGCCGACGCAAGGGTCGGTAGATCGCACCCCTCAGCTCCGTCCATCTCTAGACGTGCCTTTCCAGCCTGATGAGCTGATGTCAGAGACTGCCCGTTGGCGATGTTCGCGTAGAATCGAGCGGCGTAGTTGATTGCATCCCCGTCTAGGATGGTGTCCGACATTCCTATTGCGAACGGCACAACTTGCTCAACCAGTGCGTCGATTTGACTTGCGGAGCTGCATGAATTCAGTACGACAAGCAGTGGCGGAGTATCAGTAGCTCGAACTGCGCTGGCGAATGCCCTCGCGCTGATTTCGGCACTCAGACCCCCTTCGTCTCGGTCCGCTTCGAGTACAAGGAACTCCTCATCGCTGTGTCCCGAGAAGTGAATGATGTGCGGGCGGAACTGGGAGATTCCGTCGAGAAGATCATCTGGAGTTGCTGCCGGCCGCACATCGAACTCGATGGCATCACGGAGCAGTGCCGTTCGGATCGCGTCCTGAATTCGTTTCATCTCTCTGCCGATACGAAGGTCTCCGGCAGACGATGCCCCTAGCATGAGAATACGCAGTTTCTCCGGCTTGGGTTCTGGGAGCCTGCTCAACACGTAACCGACGGATGACTCTGCTCGGCTGAGACGCTCATTCACCGCGGACCGTTCAGCTGCTTCTCGTTTCGCAGCTTGATGCGCCATTTGGCGCTGCCTGCGATCTGCCGCTGCAGCCTCCGACTTCTCCGCTCTCGTCAGCTTTTCTTGGAGTAGTCGTTCTGCTTTTCTGTAATCAGCTGCCTTGGTTTCCCACCGGTTGGCCTCTTTTCCGGCGGTGATTGCTTCAGTTTCCCGACGTTCAGCCTCCTTCATTTTGGACCTAAAAGTAGCCTCACTCTTGGTCTTCGCAGCTGATTGACGGGCTTTTCCCGCTGCAGCCCGCTTGGTGGACTCCTTCGATCTGAAGGCCCCTGCTTTCGTTTCTGCTTCAGCGCGCTGCTTGCGCTTGCTCTCAAGCTGCCTCTGGTACTGACTAGCGCTCAACAACGCCCTCCTTTTTCACGAAATTATCCCGCCGCTTCCGCTCATTCTAGCCTAAGTGGCGAACATACGTTCAAATAGCAATTAGCCTCCGAGAGAGCCCTTTGGGTTAACTCTAAAGGAGTGTTAGGAGATTCCTGCTAACCCTCGAGGCTTTCCTTGATGCGCGTGAGCGTCTGGGTGATGCCGGCGGTGGCGGCGTGCTGGCGTTGTGCTTCCTGGGCGGTGGCGTCGGGGCCGAATTTGCTGCGGAAGTAGGCCTCGCCGGCTGGGGTGAAGGCGGTGTATTCGGTGAGGAGGGTGGCGTCGTTTGTATTGGGTGCTGGTTCCATCCGGTAGCCCCAGATGGTGCCGCTGGAGAGGACTTGCCAGGAGAACTCGGTATTGGGTTTGTAGGTGATGACTTCGGAGGTGGTGGACCACTCGCGTTCCGGGGTGCGGTTGTAGCCGGTGAAGGTGGAGCCAATGCCGTGGGAGGGGGCGGCGGTGTGGTCGGTGGCGTGGGTATCGTCGGCATCGTTCCAGTGCGCGCGGTAGCACTGGGCGCTCCACTCGCCGGTGCGGGTGATGTCACTTAATAGGGTGAATACCGCTGCGGGGGAAACGTTGATGGTGATGGAATCGCTGAGTTCATAGGCCATTTTCATAGGATAGTGGCTGAGGCCGTGGCTTCGTTTGCGCTTGAGGTTGTGATTCGGGCTTGCCTTCGAGCGCGCTCGAAGCTTTAGCGTGTGTGCCATGAGAGAAAACAACATGGCAACAGGCAGTGCGGCTGGCACTGCGGATTCGGATCAAAGGACCTGGCTCATCACGGGGGCGACCTCCGGGCTGGGGAAGGCGCTGGCACTGGCGGCGCTGGAACGTGGGGAGAGTGAATCGGCCTGAATTTTTGAGAGTGGCGTGTTACGCGACGTGAAGGCCTGCGTAGTTTTCTCGTTGGTAGTTGGTGTAGTACTCGATCGGCGGGATATGCCCGAGCGAGGAATGCAACCGCTTATGATTATACCAGTGGACCCATCCGGCTGTGGCGCGTTCCACCTCACCCCAGTCCGGCCACGTCCTGGCCTCGAAATCTATGAGCTCAGACTTGTACAGCCCGATCGTTGACTCCATGAGACCGTTGTCGTAGGCGTCGCCGACGGTGCCGATAGACCCGTCCATCTGGTGGACGGCCAGCAGCCGGCGGAGATCTGTGGAGGTGTACTGTACGCCAGCGTCCGAGTGGTGGATCACCCCGGCCGACTCAAAGTACGGGTCCTGGCGCTGGCGTAGCGCCAGTGCCTGTCGCAGCGCACGGATGACCAAAGATTTCGTGGCTCGGGTGTCCACGACATACGCCAGGATCTCACGGGTGAACACGTCGGTGACAAAAGCCACGTAGCTGAAACCGCAGCTGGTGTGCACATACGTGAAATCCGCGACCCACCACTGATCGGGGCGCTGAGCCTGCGACCAGGCCCGTTGAATACGATCCGGGAAACGCTCAGCCGTGGGATCAGCAACGGTGGTGCGTGTGGTCTTGCGTCGGAGTACACCCGCGATTCCAAGGATCTTCATGAGGCGTTGCACCTGGTCACGGCCGATGTTCCAGCCTGCCCGGTGGGCGGCTTTCCATAGTTTTCGTCGCCCGTAGACTTGCCGATTGGCCTGCCACAGCTCAAACAGGCGGTGCGCGGCGTAAGCCTCATCCAGCTCGGCAGGGGTGGGCCCGAAACCACGGGCCTGGAAGCGGTAGAACGTTGCCGGTGAAATAGCGTATTCATGCTCGTTGAGCACGCGGCACATCCGCTCGATGGAATACAGGTGCCGGTGAGTGCGGAGGAAGTCCACGATCACTTCAGTTTGCGGTCGAGCTCCGCCTGGGCGAAAAAAGCTGAGGCCAGTTTCAGGATCTCGTTGGCTTCTTTGAGCCGGGCGTTTTCTTTGCGCAGTGTCGCAAGTTCCGCGTCCTTTTCGGCGTCGGATTGCTCGACAGCAACGTCCACCTTTTTCTCTTCTGCGCGTACCCAGTTACGGATAGTAGATGCTTTGATGCCGATGACCGCTTCGACAGCGCGTAGTGCGGCTGCCTTGGTTGAAGCGCCGCCAGTGAGCTCCTCGAAGTACAGGCGCACCGCTCGCTGGCGGGTCTCCTGGTCGTAGGGGCTGATAGCCATGATGTTCCTCCTGTGTTACATCATGCCCTCTCACCAACCCAGGCCGGTTTATATCAATGTTCCCTATTACTCAGCTACCCGTTTCGGGGTGGGACTATGCTGTCCTAGGTTTGCAAAACTAAGAATCCAGCTTGTTTGATACTGCTAGCCTGCTTCCTCAAGTTGGTCCTTGTGCTGAGTTCTAGTTATGTCTAGGTCAGCCTTGAAACGACTGCGAGTACAACGAGCATGTTCTGAACTTCGCCGAGTTCCAGTCCTATTGCTGACTTTCTTGAGCATGTAAAAACCGCTCTTCACGGATGTTGGAGATCCATGTAGGGCGGCTATTGATCAATTCGCTAGTTCCACACGAGTGCTGCGCCGGAATGCCCGGTAAGCACCGAAGTGACTAGGACTGCCACGGCCAAGACTGCCGCCACGATACGCAGTGTCCACCCAAGTCCGGTTGTCCACTTCTCCTTCTTATATGCCCAGAACAAGGCAATGATTGCGACGACCATCAGGAACACTGCGATAGTGAAGGCACCTGCATAGGTTTCGTGAATTCCGGGGTCCTTCGGCAGCGCTTCGCCTGTCTGGCGAGTCAGGATGAGCACGACGAAGCTGACAATGCCACCGAGCAAAGTCGGGATGGCAAATGATTGTTTCCACCGTGGCACGAAGACCCACGCGATGAGAACTAGTGCGGTGAGAGGAATCAGGACAACGGCGCCGTGGACAAATAATGGGTGAGCGGGTATCCCGCCAATATTGAAATTCACTATGTCGAAATTAAGCGCGATTATTCGGCCCCGCCACCTTGAAAAGGCTTCCCTTACCTGCGAAAACAGCAGGTCGTTGGATGTTCGCAGCTTCTTCGCAGATGTGCCTCAGGAAACTCGTGACTGCCTAACTTGATTTGGCAAGTCTTTTGGGATGAGTTGATTAGCCCAGGCCGGTTTACGACACGTTGAGTGACGAGCTAATCGACCAAAGCTTCATTAGCATCGGCTGGGACAACGTTGGCGATCTCCACAACATGCCGGGCGGCCGCGAGGGAATCAAGCGTGCTCTCCTTGAACGTGAACCCGATGCGAAGCCTCGCAGTATTGCCGGCCAAGCCGGAGTTCTCTTCCGCTTCTCCCATGAGCTAGCTGTCGGCGATATCGTCGTTGCACCGTATAAGCCCGATAGCACCATCAACCTCGGCATTGTCTCCGGCGAGTACTTCTATCAAGCGGATGCACCGACCCATCGCCACCGGCGACCAGTACGGTGGGTAAAGATTGGCTTGCCGCGAACGGTATTTACCCAGTCAGCCCTCTATGAGTTTGGCTCCTTCCTCACACTCTTCCAGATAACGCGGCACACCCAAGAAGTCCTTACCGTGTTGAATAGCTCCACCGATGACGCAGAGAAAATCGCGGAAACCGTCGATGCGCTCCACCCCTCAACTACCAACGAGGATCCTGCAGACGATCAATCCCCGGAGCAACCACGAGCTTCACGCATCTTGCGCCACACCAGAGACTTCATCCTGGAAGTCCTTTCTAGCCGCATTAGCCCGCAGGAATTCGAGGAGCTTTCCGCAGCCCTATTGCGCGTCATTGGCTACCAGGCACGCGTGACACAGTATTCCCAAGACGGCGGCGTGGACATTATCGCCCACAAAGATCCGCTTGGCGTTGAACCACCACAGATTAAGGCGCAGTGTAAGCAGCGTGTTTCCACCATTGGTGCCCCCGAAGTCCAACAACTCGCGGGAACCCAAGGCGATGGCGAGCTGTGCTTGTTCTTCACCCTCGGCACCTATAGCCGCGATGCACTCAGCATCGAAAGACAGCGGCCAGGCCTAAGGCTACTGTCCGGTGAAGACATCGTCACACTAGTCATGGACAACTACGACGCTCTACCAGAACGCTGGCGCAGGCTAATTCCACTCACTCCCGTCCTCGTTGTGGCCGATGAAGCTGATTAGAAACAGAACTCTAGAGGAGGAAGTTGCTGCGTTAGCTCTGAATGAAGCTTTCGATGAATTATCGGCCAAGAAAACACCGACTCGCTTGAGTTCATGTCGCGCTCGTGGAGCAAGGGGAATCGAGCTACCCCGAGCGCCGCGAGATCATGATGGCACAGCGTGCCAGAATCGAGCGCCAGCTGCGCGAACTCCTGCTTGCGCTCGAGGTCACCGAGTGCAAGATTAAGGTCTATACGCCGGAAGTTGCTGCCGATGCGCGGCCGCAGGGCTGAGCTGTGCGCGCCCGGTTATGGCTTACTCAACTACCGTGGAGGACATGAGCGCGAAAAAGAAGCCCATGAAGTCCGCCAAGAAGTACGTAGCCCAGAAGGCACCTGAGGCCGAGAAGCCACAGGCGTTGACTGAGGCTGAGCTCAAGGAGATCAATAAGCAGGCGCGTCCGGGCATCGGAAAAATGATGGGTGTCTCGCTGATTTTGGGTGCCATTGGTGGTGGCGCGCTCGTCGGCGGCGTCGGGGCGGCCATGGATGTTCCGCAGCGCGCGGACTATGAGATTTCCAACTCGGCAGACACACAAATCACCAATACGTTTAGCACCCAGATTGATAACCCTGACGGTGTGCTCAGCGCAGATGATGAGGCTCGCATGGAGCGTGACGCCGAGCGTCTTGAGGTTCCGGCAGTAGTGAAGCAGCTCAACTACATTGTCTTTGCGGACAATGATGACAATGTTAATGACACCGTTGAGAACTACCTGCGTGATAACCACCCTGAGCTGATAGGGGATGACAAGTTTGCAGATGGCGTTCTTATCGTTGGGGTGGGGCTTGATCCGCGTCAGGCTTTCATCTTCGCTGGTGAAGACGTGGCAGACACGCTCGACCTGCGCGATAGTTCTCACCTCGATGATTCACTTGATGCTATTAAGCCGGGCGTAGAGGACAACAACATACCAGCCGGTCTTTTCGCTGGGGCGGATGAGGCAACAGATGTATCACAACTCGCGGAGGATCGATATAACGATGCCGTAGGAGATCGCATCGGCGCGATGGCCGGAGCCGGGATTGGCGGCGGTGGAGCAATCTTTGGCATTGGCATGGGCGTTGGTGCGTATCGCCGCAATAAAGCTAAGAAGGTAGCCCAGGCACGTGCGGAGATGTCTCTGGTGGGCAAGGAGTACGGTGAACTTGCCACGCGGCTAGATCAGATTGATATCCGTGCGCACTCGCTTGCCTCACCGTTTGCGAATGAGACCATGCGCAAGCAGTGGGAAGAAGTCCGTGATCGATTCTTCAATATTCACGGCCAAGTAGATGCCTTGGGTAATCTCACATCGAAAGCGCCGGATGAGAAGTATCTGGAGCAGGCCGATGCTATCCATCAAGCCGCAGTGACTACGCGCGAGGTTAGCTACGCGGAAGACAACATCGACAAGCTTTATTCTTTGGAGCACGGCGATGAGCTCGTGCGCCGCACTGAGTTGCAGGCGCTGCGGGACGATGTCGTAGAGGCCCAGGTTTCCCTCGACGATGCCGAATCAGGCCTGTACCGCGAACTGCAGAACCTGCGCGAGCGAGCAGACTCAATGATGGCCAAGACCCAACACCCTGGCTTCTTGGATGATTACGTTCTGCTGCTTGGTGATTACCGCACTGCCCTGGAGCAGCTGCGTCAGCAGAAGTTCGATGATCTCGAGGAAGCGAAGAACACCGCGCTGGTCGCGCCGGGAATCACTTCGCCGGATTACCGGGTGGGTTATGGCTACAACAGCTTTGTCCCCTTCTGGGTGATGAGCTCGTGGCATTCCAGCAACGCCAGCGCGCAATCCTCCTCCTCCGGCAGTAGCGCCAACACCAGTTTTAGTTCTGGCTTCTCCGGCGCAGGTGGTTCCTCGAGTTTCTAGGGCTGCACAGACTCTAAGCCCCCACCCGGGGAGCAGTCGCAGGAAGTGTTGCCCTTCCTACTACACTGTTTAACCATGACTAACCCGAGTGAATCCACAGCGCACCGCTACACGCCGGAACTCGCCAACCAGATTGAACAGAACTGGCAGCAGTACTGGAAAGACCACGGCACTTTCAATGCCCCGAACCCCGTCGGGGATCTCTCGGCGCATGATGGCAAGCCGTTGCCTGCAGATAAGCTCAATGTCCAGGACATGTTCCCCTATCCCTCGGGCGCGGGCCTGCACGTGGGCCACCCGCTGGGTTATATCGCCACCGATACCTATGCGCGCTTTAATCGCATGCTGGGCAAGAACGTGCTGCATACGCTGGGCTATGACGCTTTTGGTCTGCCGGCGGAGCAGTACGCCATCCAGACGGGCACGCACCCGCGCACGACCACGATGGCCAATATTAAAAACATGCGCCGCCAGCTCGGCGCGCTGGGCTTGGGCCATGATCCGCGGCGTTCGGTGGCCTCGACGGATCCGGAGTACTACAAGTGGACGCAGTGGATCTTCCTGCAGATTTATAACTCTTGGTTCGATGAGGAGCAGGGCAAGGCCCGCCCCATCGCCGAGCTGATTGCCGAGCTCGAAGCCAATAAGCGCACCACCAAGGATGGGCGCTACTACGAGGATCTTAGCGAGGAGGAAAAGCGTCACGCCGTCGACGAGTTCCGCTTGGTCTACCTTTCTAATTCCATGGTGAACTGGTGCCCGGGCCTGGGTACGGTGCTGGCGAATGAGGAGGTCACGCACGACGGGCGTTCCGAGCGTGGCAACTTCCCCGTCTTCCGCAAGAATCTCTCGCAGTGGATGATGCGCATTACCGCTTATGCGGATCGCCTCTTGGATGATCTGGAGGACCTGGATTGGCCGGAGAAGGTCAAGTCCATGCAGCGGCACTGGATTGGGCGCTCCCGCGGTGCGGAGGTCAACTTCCGTGCGGAGGGCCATGACATCGCCGTGTTCACCACCCGTCCGGATACCCTCTTCGGCGCGGAATACGTGGTTCTGGCGCCTGAGCACGAGCTTGTCGACGCCCTGCTTTCACCCATTCCTTATGAGGACGACGTCGACAAGCGCTGGACCTATGGCCACGATGATCCGAAGGAGGCCGTGGAGGCCTACCGCGCAGCCATAGCCGCGAAGTCGGACCTGGAGCGCCAGGAAAACAAGGAGAAGACCGGCGTATTCCTGGGTACTTATGCCACCAACCCCGTCAACGGCAAGCAGGTGCCGATCTTCATCGCCGATTATGTGCTCACCGGCTACGGTACGGGTGCGATTATGGCGGTGCCCGCGCACGATACCCGTGACTATGAGTTCGCCACCGTGCTGGGCCTGCCGATTACCGAGGTAGTCTCCGGCGGAGACGTTGCCACTGAGGCGTGGACCGGGGACGGCACCCTGGTTAATTCGGCCGCCCCGGGTGGTCTGAATCTCAATGGTCTGGATAAGGCTGAGGCCATTGCCAAGACCATTGACTGGCTCACCGAGCAGGGCAAGGGTGCGGAGAAGATTCAGTACAAGTTGCGTGACTGGCTCTTTGCCCGCCAGCGTTACTGGGGCGAGCCCTTCCCCATTGTCTATGACGAAAAGGGCCAAGCCTATCCCCTGCCGAGCTCGATGCTGCCGGTCGAACTGCCCGAGGTCGCCGACTATAAGCCGGTGTCTTTTGACCCCGACGATGCCGACTCCAGCCCACAGCCGCCGCTGGCTAAGGCGCGCGAGTGGGTCGAGGTTGAGCTCGACCTGGGTGAAGGCAAGAAGAAGTACTTCCGCGATACTAACGTCATGCCGCAGTGGGCGGGCTCGTCGTGGTACCAGCTGCGTTATATCGATCCCACCAATGATCAGGCTTTCTGCGATATCGAGAATGAGCGCTATTGGACCGGCCCGCGCCCGGCGGAGCACGGCGCCAACGATCCCGGCGGCGTGGACCTCTACGTCGGCGGCGTCGAGCATGCGGTGTTGCACCTGCTCTACTCGCGTTTTTGGCACAAGGTGCTCTTTGACTTAGGCTATGTCACCTCCCGCGAGCCCTACCGCCGCCTCTATAACCAGGGCTATATCCAGGCCTTTGCCTACACCGATTCCCGCGGCGTCTACGTTCCGGCCGCCGAGGTGGAGGAGAAGGACGGCAAGTTCTACTACAACGGCGAGGAGGTCACTCAGGAGTACGGCAAGATGGGCAAGTCCCTCAAGAACGCCGTGGCCCCGGATGACATTTGCCGCGACTTCGGCGCCGACACCCTGCGCGTCTATGAGATGTCGATGGGCCCGCTGGATACCTCACGCCCCTGGGCCACCAAGGATGTCGTGGGCTCGCAGCGCTTCCTGCAGCGCCTGTGGCGCCTCGTGGTCGATGAGACCACCGGCGAGTTGTTAACCCATGACCGCGATCTGAGCCAAGAAGATCTCAAGGCCCTGCACCGCACCATCGCCGGTGTGCGCGATGACTATGAGAACCTGCGGCTTAACACCGTGGTGGCCAAGCTCATCGAGTACGTCAACTACCTGACCAAGGCCTATAAATCCGGTGCGCCGCGCGCTGCCGTTGAGCCCGTGGTGCAGCTGGTCTCCCCCATCGCGCCGCACATCGCCGAGGAGCTGTGGCGCCACTTTGGCCATAGCCAGACCATTACCTATGAGCCCTTCCCCACCTTCGATGAGAAGTACATGGTCGATGATGAGGTCGAGGTTCCCATCCAGGTCAATGGCAAGGTCAAGGCGCGCATCTCCGTGCCTGTCGACGCCGCCAAGGACACCGTCCTTGCAGCCGCCAAGGCCGAGCCCAAGATCGCGGAGCTTCTGGAGGGCAAGAACCTCATCAAGGAGATCTTCGTGCCTGGCCGCATGGTCAACCTCGTGGTGAAATAGCAACCACGCTGGCATCTTTAGCAGTGCTTTGTTAAGGTCTGTCCCATGTGTTCCGCAGGTATAGCAGTAACCAGGATCCGCGCCCTCTAGCGGCGCGGTCTTGACACTTCAGGCCCTCCGCCGCTCCGCAGAATCAGCCGGGTGGCGTCTTTAGCCTGCCCGGATTCTTTGAGCCAATCCGGAGATGCACACACTATGCCGACCTATCGCGGCGGCCGACACGAATACGGCCAAAACTTTCTCGTTGACCAGAAAGTCATTGCAGACATCATAGATCTAGTTAAGAAAACTTCCGGGCCGATAGTTGAGATCGGCCCCGGCGGGGGAGCCATCACCGAGCCGCTATCCTGCCTCGGCAGGAAAGTAACAGCGATCGACATCGACCCCAAGCAGGCCCGACGCGTGCAGAAAAAGCTTCCCGATGTCGCAGTTATCAACCAAGACTTCCTGCGTTACCCTCTGCCCACATCACCCCATGTCATCGTGGGAAACCTGCCCTTCCACATCACCACGGCGGTTCTGCGCAAGCTGCTGCACGCACCCGGCTGGAGCCACGCAGTTCTGCTGGTGCAATGGGAGGTGGCCCGCCGCCGCGCCGGGGTGGGTGGTGCCACGATGATGACTGCTCAGTGGTGGCCGTGGTTTGAGTTCCGGCTGCACAGCCGCGTGTCTAGCAGCGCCTTTGAGCCTAGTCCCGGCGTCGATGGTGGCCTCATGGTTATTGCAAGACGCGGCTTTCCACTGTTGCTAACTGCCCAGGCAGGGCAGTATCGCTCCTTCGTGCATGCGGTCTATACAGGCCGCGGAAGGGGAATGCGCGAGATTGTAGGCAGACTCCTGCGCAGCAGAACAGCCACGAGCGAGATAAGGCGCTGGATGGAAGTTGAAGGCCTGCGTCCAGCAGTTTTGCCCAAGGATCTCGATCCCGCCCAGTGGGCGGGACTATTCCGCCTCGCCGTGGACCTAGGGTGGCGCCCGCGCGGGCGTGAGCAATACGCGCGTTAATAGCGCGGGGGCCAGTGATGGGTGCTGGCCACCATGATGACCTCGCCGCTACACCTTTGTCCAACCTTGGGCGCGGCATCGGCGGGCAGTGCCAGGGCGAGGTCGCCGAAAGGCGTTGGAACAGTGCAGAAGTAGAAGTCCTGGTCAGTGAGCTCGACATGGCGCTGTTCCACGGACTTAATCACGCCCTCAATGTGCGCGTGGGGGGTTACCCACCGCGGCTTGTAGCTGCGGTAGAACTCCTCGGTGCTCGGCGCCCGCAACAAAAACTCAGCGCCTACATCTTTTCCACCCGAGTCTCTATCCGATTCGGCATCTGCTTGGGACAGCGTGACATCGAGAGCTACCGCGGCGATGTCCATGGCCTCGGCGCGGCGTTCGCCACCGGCCGGATTGCCTGCGGGCAGGGCAAAGGCGGAATCACTCAGCGCGGAAAAGCGCAGGTTGTGGGGACCTGAGTCGGGGCTGTCTGCCCCAGCACCTAGCCCGGAAATCTCCACCAGCGCGATATAGGGCGTTATCCGGTATGCCGCTACCTCGGTGGGCTTCGCCGAGCGCAAGGAGGGCAGCGCCGTCCACTCGGTTTCAAAGCTGAAGATACTTAGCTGCGGGCCGGAGGGATCCTGATAGCGGAGGACTGCCTCGAATGCCGGAACATCCTCGAGCGCCAACTGGGCGCAGTCATGAACCTCGTCGACGAGGTCCTCCAGATCGGGGAAGTCCAGGGCGAGGGTGTGAAAGAGCTTGTCCATGTCGCACCATTGTAGAGAAACCCGCGGAGAACCTAACGTCGAATCTAATACTCATCCCCGCATCGCTAGCTCACATAAAGGCTGGCGTTTTTCTCCACGAGGGTGAGCACGTCATAGCTGGCGACGAGCTCATCGTCCTGATTGTAGAGTGCTGCATCCCAGCACACCTCGCCGTAGTCATCGGTTAGACGGGGTGTGATCCGCTTGGCGGTGAGCTCGACGCGGATGGTGCTGTTGCAACTTGGGGCGGGAGCCAAGAAAGCTCCGTTTTTATTGTGTGATCAACGCTATGTGCCTGTGTTGTCAGGCCGTCTCGAATACCCGGCTAACAATCACTGCATCCGGATTCGGGTGACCATAGGCAAACATCGTGCCCTGCCCTTTCCGCAATGAGTGCATCGCTTCCATCCCTTTCAGAGTCCGGTAGGCGGAAGTCCGGTTTTTGAACGCTCCTTTCGGCCTCAGGATCCGCTTTAACCGGTCATGATCGCCTTCAATGACGTTGTTGAGGTATTTCACCCGACGATGCTCGACCGTCGATGGACAGACGCCTTCCGCCTTCAGCTCAGAGATTGCCCTGGCGAGTGAGGGGGCCTTGTCGGTGCTGATCACCCGCGGATAGCCTGCCGATTTATTCGACCGCAGCGTCTTCGCCAGGAAACGCTTCGCTGCCGCGACGTTGCGTTTTGGTGAGAGGTAGAAGTCCAGGGTCTGGCCACCGGCGGTGATTGCCCGATAGAGGTAGCACTACTTTCCCCCGACCCGGATATAGGTCTCATCCACCCGCCAGGACCTGGCCTGCCAGTCAGGAACTTGCCGATACCACCGGGTCTTCTTATCCAGCTCAGGAGCATATTTCTGGACCCAGCGGTAGATCGTGGTGTGATCGACCGGCACTCCCCGCTCGGTCATCATCTCTTCGAGGTCGCGGTAGCTCACGCCGTAGCGGCAGTACCACCGCACCGCCCACAGGATGATTTCACGAGGGAACTGCCGACCGGAGAAGATGCCCATGGACCTGATTATTCCACGCCGGTCTTCCTACTGCCCCAACTTTGCAACAGCACCCTTTCGAGGGAATGAGGGTGTGGACCTAACTTCTCCCGTACCGAAAGGCAACACCGTGACCGCAGTCTTTGATATTTTTTCTGATCATCACGGCCCACAAATGGGCATCGAGTACGCCTCCCGCGATGAGATCATCGCCCTGCAGACGCAACGCGCCAAGAACGAGCTGCGCCATGCGTACTACAACGTCCCCCACTACAAGAGGGCATTCGACGAGGTGGGCGTCCACCCAGATGACTTCCGGGAGCTGGCGGACTTTGCCAACTATCCGTTTACGGATAAAGAGACCCTGCGTGCGGAGTACCCCTTCGGAATGTTCGCGGTGGATCAAGGCCAGGTTGCACGCATCCACGCCTCCTCCGGCACTACCGGCCGACCGACCGTGGTGGGATACACCCAAAATGACGTGAAAATCTGATCCGAATTAGTCGCCCGCTCCTTGCGCGCCGGCGGCCTTCGTCCCAGCGATAAAGTCCAGATCACCTTTGGCTATGGTCTCTTTACCGGAGGGCTCGGCGGGCACTACGGCGTTGAGCAACTTGGCGCCACCGCGATTCCTACTTCCGGCGGACAAACCGAGCGGCAGATCCAGATCATGCGGGATTTCCAGCCAGATGCGATCCTTGGAACGCCTTCTTACATGCTCAATCTGCTTGATCGCATGCGCAAGGAAGGAATCGATCCGCGCGAGAGCTCGCTGCGGGCCGGTGTCTTCGGCGCGGAGCCCTGGAGCGAAGGAATGCGCCGCGAGCTAGAAGCGGGCTTCGGAATCACCGCCACGGACATCTATGGCCTCTCCGAGGTCATGGGACCAGGCGTGGCCCAAGAGTGCGTGGAAACTAAGGATGGACTCACCGTGTGGGAGGACCACTTCTACCCGGAGATTGTTGATCCGCAGACGCTACAGCCGGTCCCCGATGGACAGTTTGGAGAGCTTGTTATCTCCTCGCTGACCAAGGAGGCTTTTCCCATCATTCGCTATCGCACGCATGATCTCACCCGCATTCTGCCGGGCACTGCTCGTTCCATGCGGCGCCTCGACCGCATCACCGCACGCAACGATGACATGATCATCTTGCGCGGCGTCAACTGCTTCCCCTCGCAATTCGAGGAAATCATCACCGAACACCCCTCCCTGCGTCCGCGCTATCAATGTATTTTGTCTAAGCGAGGACGTATGGATCACCTAGAGATTATTGTTGAGCACAAGCCTGAGCTCTCGCTGGCCGAGATCGAGGATTCCAGTCTGTGGCTACGGGCCCAGATCAAAAACCGCATCGGCATCACGGTTGGCGTGGATGTGGTGGACTCTGTCGACTCTGGCGAGGGCAAAGCCAAACGCATCGTCGACAAGCGCGGCGAATAGTCACGCGGCATTTTTAGTGACCATTTCCTTCCATTCCGTCCCATTCATGCACCCATAGAGAGAAGAAACCCTGTGTCTGCACCAGTCATCAGCTCCAAGAAAGACGAGCCTGGCATTACTTCAGAGCACAAGCGCGTGCTCGCTGGCTCCATGGTCGGCACCACCATCGAGTGGTTCGACTTCTTCATCTACGCCCAGGCCGCCGGCCTCATCTTTGCTTCCCAATACTTCGATCCTGTATCCAACGCTAATGCCTCGCTGGCCCAGATAATTTCCTGGGCCTCGCTGGGAATCTCCTTCCTCTTCCGGCCCCTCGGCGCGATTATCGCCGGCCACCTGGGAGATCGCATCGGTCGCAAGCCGGTCCTGGTCATCACGCTCATCGGCATGGGCCTAGCTACGATGCTCATGGGCCTTTTGCCCAACTATGCCGCCATCGGCATGGCTGCCCCCATCCTGCTTGTGGGCCTGCGCATCCTGCAGGGACTCTCCGCCGGCGGCGAATGGGGAGGCGCCGCGATGCTCGCCGTCGAGCACGCTCCTTATAAGAAGCGCGGCCTCTTCGGCGCCTTCCCGCAGGTCGGCGTGCCCCTGGGCATGTTCTTGGCCACCATTTTCATGCTCATCCTCTCTGCAGTGCTGAGCACCGAGCAATTCGTGGCTTGGGGCTGGCGTATTCCCTTCCTCTCCTCGGTTGTCCTCATCGTGGTGGGCTACTTCATTCGGCGCGTGGTTGAGGAGTCCCCCGCCTTCGTCGAACTCGAGCAGCTCAAGGAGAAGTCCTCGGCTCCGCTGGCTGTGCTATTCAAGGAGCACTTCGGCACCGTGGTCAAGTGCGCGCTTATCTTCGCGGCCAATAATGCGGTGGGCTACTTCGTCATTGCCTACTTCACTTCCTATGGAACCAAGGTGGTGGGCTACACCCGCACCGATGCTCTTGCCGTCGCTCTCGTTGCCTCGGTGGGCTGGTTCATCGGCACCTTGTACTTCGGCCACCTCTCCGACCGTGTGGGACGCAAAAAGATGTTCATCATCGGCTACATCGCCCTCGCAGCCTGGGCCGTGCCGGTCTGGCTCGCGGTGGATTCCGCCAACCTTGTGATCTTCGGCGGCGCGGTGGTTATCCTGGGCCTTTTGCTGGGTGCGACCTATGGCCCGCAGTCCGCACTTTATGCCGAGATGTTCCCGGTGAGGGTGCGCCTGTCCGGCGTATCCATTGGCTACGCCTTCGGCTCCATCATCGGCGGCGCCTTCGCCCCCATGATCGCCGAGATGCTCTATACGCAGTTCCAGACCTCCATGGCCATTGCCGCCTACGCCATCGGCATAACCTGTGTCTCTCTTATCGGCGTGGCCCTTATCCCCAAGGGCATTCAGGACCGTGACCTGCACGTCTAGCGCGTGGCATTGCAAGGCAAAACAAGCCCGGCTGTCGAGGGGATGACTCTATCTCTTCGGCCGCCGGGCTTGTTGCGTTGTTTAACGGTCCCTTCGGTTTTTGAGTGCATTGGTTCTCTTGGTCAGTTGTTCTGAATACCGAGATCTCCTTGATTCAGCATGAGCCTAACCGTTCAGGGTAACTCGGTTGGCCTTGCCACCGCACTGCCTAGTTCTGGCTAGCCGGCATGGCTGTGGATAACTGGGGCGGTGTGGGTGGGTTATCCACAGTTGTCCTTATACGGTGCGGGTTGGGGATTGTCGCACCGCTTGGCGGTGCCTTAGCGTGACGGTCATGGGCTTACAGGAGTATTTCGCACAACTCGGCCAAGGCATCGACCTCGTGGCCGAGTGCTCGGGGCTGTCTGCCCCAGACCTTGAGAAGATGGGGGCCAGCACACACGATGCCGCCGAGCTTATAAGCCTGCACACCATCTACTTCGGCACCACCCCCTACACCGGCAAGCAACGCCTAGCTGTTGACGCGGCCAGGCGCAATGGGCATTGTTTAAGCACCCTGCGCTTGATTGAGTCTTTTACCCGCCGCGTCAAAGAACAACGAGCCGCCTGGAACCTACGTCTAGAGTTATGTGCCACACCAGGTGAGCAGGTTAGCGCGGTAGCCAAGCGCAGGGTGCGTGAATTACGAGTCCCTCACAAGTACCGTGAGCGTGCACTGTTGCGCCAGCACCCCAACGGTCTAGCCACGCTTACCGTGACCGGCAATGCGTTGGATATGGCAGATGCTTTCCGGACCATTGACCAACAACGACCAGGGGCAAGTTTTGTTGCCCGCATGCTCGGCAAGACAGGCGCAGCCCCGGCTGCGCGTACCCGTGTGACTACCATGGCTGTCCTCCAGTTGGAGGACTACGGGAAGATTCTGCGCCGTAAGGGCGACGATGTGTTAGTGCGCACGACTAGTGGGGCTGTTGTCACCGGCGCGCAGCTTGTTGAACGCGCCTGTGCTAACGAAGGACTCATTACGGTGATAAGCCGTACGCNNCCGCTTTGAGCGCTTCGCATCACTCAAGCAGCGCACGATGCTGGCAGCAGAGCATCCTACCTGCGCGTGGCCGGGCTGTAACACCCCGGCAGAACGGGGGCAGTTTCATCATCTCACCCCCTGGAAGCATGGTGGGGAGACTAACGTTTCCAATCTGGTGACTTTGTGCAGCTATCACAATGGGGTTAATGAGGATGATCCGAATGCGCCACCACGCCGCGGGCGCCTTACCCGCAAGCGCGGGACAATAGTCTGGCAGCCCCCGCACACCAGCCGTTAGGACAACAAGCCTAACGGCGGCTTAGCAAACCCCAAAACCAGCCGAGCCAGAGTGCTTCCGCCGTGGCCGACATGCCCATTGGGTCGATGCGCGGTGGGAAAACAACAACATCAACGCAGGTAGGGCACCGGCCAGCGTAGTTGACGGTGCCAGCTTCGATACCTAAGCCATTTACCGGCAAGGGACCCGCTTTTAACTGTCACTCCCACCAGGCACTCTAAAATCGGAAGAGCTGGTTCAAACTAGTTGATGGTGACCACGGTGCGTCCGTGGCGCGAACCAGCGAGTAGCTCCTTGCCTGCATCGATGACCTGGGGTAAGGCGATGGTCTCCGTGAAGGAATCAAGGACTGCCATGTCGAGCTTGGATGCCAGCAGGCGCCAGGCCTCGTTGCGGTAGTCCAAGGGCGCATCGACGGAGTTGACTCCGGTGAGGGTGACGTTGCGCAAGATGAAGGGCATGACGGAGGAGGACAAGTCTGCACCGGCGGCCATGCCCGTTGCAGCGACGACGCCGCCCCATTGCATCTGCGCTAGGACGTTGGCCAAAACCGTCGAGCCGGACGTGTCCACTGCGCCGGCGTAGTGGGCCTTTTGCAGCGGGCGCCCTGGCTGGGCAAACTCAGCGCGGTCGATGACCTCCGCGGCACCGATGCGGTGCAGATAGTCGCCGTATTCCTGCACGCGACCAGTCAAAGCATGCACCTCATAGCCCTTGTTGGCCAGGATATTGACGGTCACTGAACCGACTCCGCCGGTGGCTCCGGTAACCAGGACCGGCCCCTCAGGCATCTCGTGGGTGCTCAGTGCGTTGACGCAGAGCGCGGCGGTATAGCCGGCGGTGCCAATGGCGGCAGCCTGCTCAGCGGTGAATTGCGCGGGGATAGCGACGGTGGCATAGGAATTCACCCGCTGGGAATCCGTATAGCCGCCGTGGCGAAACTCGCCCAAGCCGTCGCCGAAGGAGGCGACGAGCGACCCCACGGGCAGGCGCTCCACGGCGGAGCGTGCCACGGTTCCCACGATGTCGATGCCAGGCACCAAGGGGTTTATCCGCATCACGCCCTTGTTTCCATCCAAGGCCATAGCGTCCTTGTAGTTGAGTGAAGAATGGGTGACGTCAATGAGAACGTCACCCTCATTGAGATAAGATTCCTCCCCGAAAGAATGCGTGATGGTGTTGTCTGCATTACGGCTAACCAAAAGTGTGCTCATAAGCACCATCCTACGCACTTAGCGGCGCAGTGTTTTCTCAGCTGCAGGACAGTCCGTGGCGTGGTGAGCCTAGTAAAATTCACCCACTATGGTTTTCTTAGACACAATGCAGATTCACCCACGCAATAGGCTCGCCGCGGACCGACCCGCGCGTTCCAAGCGCCGCCCGCACTCGGTGGGGTGGCGCTTGGGAGTAGTCGCGATCGTGGTTCTTGCAGTTATTGCGGTGGTGACGCTGGCCCGGACACTCCTGCACATTCCCGGCATTGTCGACGCCTCGGCGCACGCCACCCGTGATCTCAACCTCTGGCCACTAGGCGGGTTCCGCCGCTCCTCGCTGTGGTACGCGCCGTGGCTAAATACAATCGGAAACCTGCTGCTCTTTCTGCCTTTTGGTGCCACTGCTCTGGCGGTGGGCAAGACCTTGGGCAAGGCCGCACGTCCCAGCATCCGGCGCCTTGCCTTCGGTGTGAGGGGGGCGGTTTTCTTGGGCTTCCTGCTCAGCCTAGCCATTGAGGTATCGCAGTATGTTTTTGCCATCGGCTATAGTGATATCGACGATGTCATCTTCAACACACTCGGCACCGCTGTGGGTGCCGGAATCTATGCGCACCTGGATAAGGGCGGCCGCCTCACGGCGTTGCGTGCCATCACAGCCGTGGGCTGCGGCCTGCTCCTTGCCGTAGTCGGGGCGAACCTCGCCGGAATCATCGGCTAAGGGCTACCCCTGCTCCGCGTTCCACTATATGGCCATTCGCCCAGCTTGAGGAGGTGTATTCCGCACCCAGCGCCTCAAATGTAGCTAGCGGTTTATCTGAGACCACCCCATTTATCTGATCCACCCCGTACTCCTCGAGGAGGACGGGGGCCAGCGGAGTAGAAGGCCCCAGCAAGGTGGTCTGCGCCTGCCGTGAGAGCTCGATTAGGCGCGGGGCCGTCTTGTTGACAAAGGCCGAGCCGGAGATGAAGACGAAGTCACATTCTGGCAAGAGGTATTCGGCAGCGGAATCTGGGTAATCACCCTCATTGAGCTGGCGCTCGAGCATATAGAACTCGGCGGCGGAATGCAGAGCCTTCGGCGCAAAGGGGAAGTGGCCAATGACCGCAACCTTCTTGCCCGTCACGCGCTCGCTAAAGGGGCTAAACACTCGGTCCCAAGATACCCCTGCTCCCACGTTGCCTCCTTGAGCTGAATCTTCGGCAAAGCCGTGCTCTGCGGCCACGGCCGCGGTGGAATAATAGGAGTTCAGAGCCGCCAGCCCAAAGGAAGCCTCTGAAAAGTTCCAGCTTTTGGAAAGCTGGGCTATGGCGCGCACCGGAATCCCCACATAATCATCCATCATCTGCGCTGGGCGCGAGGAAGCACTCATGGTCAGCGCGATGCCGCAGCTGGGGTTGTTGGTGTAGATGCGCGTCCACCGCGGGCCCTGAGCGGCACGTACTACGGTAATATCGCGCGGAATTGCGTCAATGAGCTCGTCATATAGGTCCCATGCTGACATCTGCTTATCCTCCGCCTCTTAGTGAATCTGCACCAGTCTAGGCGCGCAAGAATCATGCTAGAGGGCAGGCGCGGATTAACCTACGTTTTTTTCACTGAGCTGACAGCGTGCACTCATAGAGCGCACTCTAAGGAATTCGCATGACTGGGAAGGGCCACGGCCGGCGCAGCTCCTCGCGGTAGGTCTCGAAAGGGTAGCCCAGGGAGACCTCAACATGGCTGATGCCGTCCACCCGCGTCTCGGCGGGGATGTGTAGGTGCCCGTGGATGGCCAGCCGGGCATTATAGCGCTTGGCCCATTCCCGAGTGGCGCGCGTGCCGCACCACAACGCGATTTCCCTGTGCTGCAAGCGGTGCGTTGCTTCCTCCACCAGCGGCCAGTGGTTGACCAGTATCTTCGGACCAGGAGTTTCCTCCAGCCGTGCCTCAGAGTATGCGATTCGCTCCGCACACCACTGCGGGATATCCACGTAGGGAGCAATAGCCAGCTCATCATCCAGCTTGACCGTGGCGGCATCGATAGCCTGACGCGCGCTAAGCCCGGCGGGCCGGAAAGAATAGTCGTAGAGGGTAAAGAGCGGGCAGACCGTGACATCACCAAAGCGCGGGAAAGGGTCCTCGGGTGTGAACACCCCGAGGACCCTTAGCTGACCCACCAGCATGCGGTAGCGAGCCTTGCCGTTGAAGCGATCAGACTTGCGGTTGAAAAGCTCGTGGTTTCCCGGCACCCAGATCACTGTGGCAAAACGCTCGCTGAGCAGCCGCAGCGTGCGCACCACGTCGGGGATGCGCTCGGCCACGTCACCGGCCACGATGAGCCAATCGCCAGGATTGTGCGGAGCAAATTCCTCCACCACCTGCTGGTTTTCCGCGAAAGTGGTGTGGAGATCACTGACCGCCCACAGGGTTTTTGACATGGCGTTTAGTCTATATGGCTCGGTAGGGTCCAATTGAGATCCGCCCCAGTGAGTTCACAGGCCGCTTAGCGCTGAGCGCGCAGCAGCCGCGCGATGGCTTGGGGTACGGCCGCGGCAATCTGGGAGGCCGAGCAGATACCCATGCCCTCCGGCGTCTGTGCGGCGATGGCGGCGGCGTGCTGGTGGATGGCGGCGGCGTGCAGTAACTCGTCGACGACGTTCAGCTCATCCGCGGTGGTGAGCGCCCCGGCATCCTCGTGCGCCGGATCTTCTGGATCTGCCTCGGCCCATCGGTCGCAGAGGTGCTCTTCGAGGTGAAGCTGCGCTAGCACGGCACCAATGATCCCGGAGAGCACATCACCGGAACCGGGCGTCGCCGCATAGGAATGGCCTGCGTTGAAGGCGAAAGCCCCGGTATGTGGCCCCGCTACGACAGTATTGCGGCCCTTATGCAGCACGAAACATCTAAGCTCCGTGGCCAGGTCGCGCACGTTGGCGGCGACCCCGCGCCGCGGATCGAGGTCGCGTTCGAAAGCGGCCCCATAGATGCGGGCGAACTCCCCGGCATGCGGGCTGAGAATGACCAGCCCGTGGGCCTTAACCAACCGGCGCAGACTGGGGTGGAGGGCAAGGAGGGTGATCGCGTCGGCGTCGACAAGCAGCGGCTGAGAGTAGTGGGTGAGGAGATATTCGAGCTCCGCGCGCGCCGCCTCGTCAGTGCCACGCCCCGGGCCCACAACCCAACACTGGGCGTGGACATCCGTGGCATCGGCGTGGAGGACCACCTCGGGCAGGTGCTGGACGGTTTCCGCGTTGCCTACCACCCGCACCATCGAGGGCGTGGCACGCACCGCGCCTGTGGCGGCGAGGATGCCCGCGCCTGGATAGCGACTACTACCTGCACAGATGGCGGCGACCCCGCCGCTGTACTTGTCGCTCGATGCACCCGGTGTGGGATCGATTATCGGGCCGGTGCAGCCCACCGGACGTGGCGCAGTTGTCCACCCGCCGTGGGTATCGCGGATCGTCGCCGTGGGCCAGGTATAGGTGGCGGGCAGCGTGGGTTCATAAGCTATCGCTCCGACGGGCGCGCCCGCCGAGTTCATGCCTTGTACTCCGCCTTGTTCGAGCTCCTCGGCGAAGCTGCGCGCCGCGCCGGGCAGCTGCAGATCACATAAAACCACCTCGCCACACTCGGAGGCTGCTATCTGCCCGGCGCGCGCCAGGCCGAAACTGACGGTGACCGTGGCGTGGACGGCATCGGCGGCGGCAAAGCCGGTATCGGCATCAATGCCGGTGGGCATGTCGATGGCCAGCACTGGCACGCCGCGAGAGAGCACCTGGCGGTAGAGCTCAAGGCCCACACCGGCCAGCCCCCGGGCGGAGGCCAGTCCCGCCACGGCATCGATAAGCAAGGCAGTGGAGTCTGCCAGCTGTGCGTCCTCCGGCGCGAGGAAGCGGCCGCCGGCCGCGCTAAACGCCGCGCCCGCGCTGTGGTGTGAGGTCCCTGCTATGGGATAGGCATCCACCGCATATCCCTGTGCGGCGAGGAAAGCCCCGGCATAAAGGCCGTCCCCTCCATTGCCGCCAGGGCCGACAAGGACGAGCACGCGCCGCCCGGCGTGGGCATCGAGCATGGCGGTGGCAGTAGCGGCGACCCCACGTGCAGCCAGGCGCATGAGTTCGTCGGGGAAGCGTTGCTGCGCCAGGAGCGCGGATTCGGCGGCGCGGACGGATTCGACAGTGAAGGCTTTACGCATGTCACCGAGTCTAGGCTTTCCCCAACTGCGAAGTAGATGATTTTAACCGGCCTGGCAGTGCGGACACCAAAACAGATTGCGCCCGTCCATGACTTTTTCGCTGATGGGGCCACCGCACACGTAGCAGGCGAGGCCGGCGCGGCGGTAGACGTAGACTTCGCCGCCGTGATCGTCGCGGCGCGGGTCGCGGCTCATGGCCTCCGGGGTGTGGGCGGGCCGCACGGTATCGATGCGCCCAGCTTCCACGCCTTGGGGCATGAGCTCGAGCAAGTCTTGCCAGAGGGCGTCGAACTCGGCTGCAGTTAGCTGATTGCCGGGCCGGAAGGGCGAGATGCCCTGGCGAAAGAGCACCTCCGCGCGGTAGATACTGCCCACCCCGGCAAAAAGGTGTTGATCCATGAGCAAGGAGCCGATAGCGCGCGGCGAGCGATGAACCTTGGCCCAGACGGCCTCCGGATCGGCGTCCGCGCGCAGCGGATCCTGGCCGATCTTGGCCAGGGCCGCGCGGTAATCCTCCTCGGTGATAAGGCGGCACCACTGCGGTCCGCGGAGGTTCGCCGCGCGGGTTTCGGTTGCCAAATGCAGGCGAATCTGGCCGTGGAGATCGCTGGGTTCCTCGAAGCGCAGCTGCCCGATGAGCCCTAAGTGAATGTAGATGATATGCGCCGGGTGGGGAGCATCGAAGTGCAAGAAGAGATGCTTGCCAAAGGCCTCAGCCCGGGTGAGACGGGAGCCTGTGACCAGGGCTGCCTCCGCAGAAAAGCGGCCTTGGGGGCTGGTGACGCGCAGTGTCCGGCCGCGGAAGTCGGCGTTGAGGGAGCGGGCGAGACGGTGGATGACGTGACCTTCGGGCATAGACCTACTCTAGAACCCTGCGGTTGAGGTGCCGGTGATAGCGCAGGCTTAGGGCGGGGAGAGGACCGTGCAGTAGAGTTGGGAACCGATTGGCGGGGGAAATTCTCTACGTAGAAAGGCACCGAGGCGTGGCGCGCACATTAGGTTTTGACCGCGAGAAGTACATCGAGATGCAGTCGGAGCACATCGCAGCCCGGCGCAAGGAGATAGGCGGCAAGCTCTACCTGGAAATGGGCGGCAAGCTCTTCGATGACATGCACGCCTCCCGGGTGCTGCCCGGCTTTAGCCCGGATAACAAGATTGCGATGCTCGAGCGCATCAAGGAAGACGTGGAGATCCTAGTGTGCATCAACGCCAAGGACATTGCCAGGCACAAGGTGCGCGCGGATCTGGGAATCTCCTACGAGGAAGACCTGCTGCGCTTGGTTGACGTCTTCCGCCAGCGTGGATTCTTGGTCAATACCGTGGTGATGACGCAGCTGGAGGAAGGCAACGTGCAGGCCGAGGCTACTATCGAGCGCGTGCAAAGGCTGGGGCTTAAAGTCGCGCGCCACCGGGTCATCCCCGGCTATCCGGCGAATACGGAGCTCATCGTCTCCGAGGATGGGCTCGGGCGCAACGAGTTCGTCGAGACCTCGCGCGACGTTGTCGTGGTCACCGCGCCGGGGCCGGGTTCAGGCAAGCTGGCCACCGCGCTCTCGCAGGTCTATCACGAGTTTCGGCGCGGCAACCGGGCTGGTTATGCCAAGTTTGAGACCTTCCCCATCTGGAACCTGCCGCTAGAGCACCCGGTCAATCTTGCTTATGAGGCCGCCACGGTCGATCTCAATGATGCCAATGTCATCGACCACTTCCACCTTTCCGCCTATGGCGAGTCCACCGTCAACTACAACCGCGACGTCGAGGCTTTTCCGCTGCTCAAGGTGTTGCTGGAGAAGTTGACTGGTTCCACGCCTTATCAGTCCCCGACAGACATGGGCGTGAACATGGCTGGGTTTAGCATCATCGATGATGAGGTTTGTCGCGCCGCCGCCAACCAGGAAATCATCCGCCGCTACTTCCAGGCCTTGGTTGAGGAGGCGCGCACCGGCAGCGATTCCACCAAGTCAGATCGCGCGGCCGTGGTCATGGCCAAGGCGAAGATCAAGGTCGAGGATCGCCTAGTCGTCGCCCCTGCCCGCGCCCGGGCTGAGGAGACAGGGGAACCGGCGGCGGCTATTGCGCTTGGCGATGGCACTATCATCACCGGCCGCACCTCCGAACTGCTTGGTTGTTCCGCGGCGATGGTGCTCAACGCGCTCAAGCACTTAGCCGGAATCGACGACGGCGTGCACCTGCTCTCCCCAGGGGCAATCGAGCCTATTCAGACGCTCAAGACCCGCCACCTAGGCTCCCGCAACCCGCGCCTGCACACCGACGAGGTGCTCATTGCGCTCTCGGTCTCAGCCGCCACGGATGACAATGCGCGCCGGGCCTTGGAGCAGCTACGGGAACTAGCCGGCTGCGACGTCCATACCACCACTATCCTGGGCTCAGTGGATGAGGGAATCTTCCGCAACCTCGGCGTGCTTGTCACCTCCGATCCCGCCTTCGCCCGCAAGCAGGCGCTCTATCAGAAGCGCTAAGTGTTCGGCACTAGTTGGTCGGGGGCCGTGAGCCGATTTAGAATCTAGCCGTGAGTATCGGCAAAATTCTTCTCTATTACTGCTTCACCCCGCTCAAGGACCCTGAGGCGGTTATGCTGTGGCAGCGTACCCTCTGCGAGTCCTTAGGGCTCAACGGTCGCATCCTCATCTCCTCCCACGGTATTAACGGCACCGTGGGCGGGGATATGGAGGCCTGCAAGCGCTACGTGCGTGCCACCCGCGAATACCCCGGGTTCAAGAAGATGGAATTCAAGTGGTCTGAGGGCAGCGCCGCGGACTTCCCGCGCTTGTCGGTGAAGGTGCGCGAGGAGATCGTGGCCTTCGGTTCTCCAGAGGAGATCAAAGTCGATGCAGACGGCATCGTCGGCGGCGGAGTGCACCTTAAACCCGAGCAGGTCAACGAGCTGGTGGCTCAGCGCGGCGAGGATGTTGTGTTCTTCGACGGCCGCAATGCCATGGAGGCTGAGATAGGCAAGTTCAAAAACGCCGTCGTGCCCGATGTAAAGACCACGCATGACTTCATCGCGGAGATAGAATCCGGCAAGTATGACTGGATGAAGGACAAACCCGTGGTTTCCTATTGCACGGGTGGAATCCGCTGCGAGATTCTCTCGGCGCTGATGATAAACCGCGGCTTTAACGAGGTCTATCAGATAGACGGCGGGATTGTGCGTTACGGCGAAAAGTACGGCAATGAGGGGCTCTGGGAGGGTTCCCTCTACGTCTTCGACAAGCGCATGCATCACGAGTTTGGGCAGGGTGTGCAGGATCCCGGCTTTATCCAGCTGGGACACTGCGTGCACTGTGGGAAGGGCACGAACTCCTTTCACAACTGCATCAATGAGGATACGTGCCGCCGTCAGGTGCTCATCTGCGCCGATTGCGCCTCTCACGTGGCAACTCAGCATTGCGGGCGGGCCGATTGCGTGGAAGTAGCACGCGCCGCCGCTGGCCCGGCCTAGCAGGGTGAAGGGCCGCCTGGGTTCTAGCTGCCGGGAGTGAGAATCAGCTGAATGTTGTTGATGGTCCAGATCATGAAGTTGAAGGCGAGGATCCAGAAGATTCCCATCCAGGCGCGCCAACGCAGGTAGCGCCGCAGCTTGATCACCATGATTACCGCGTCACCGATCATGGCGCTTAGCGGGATGATCAAGGTCAAAAGACCCCAGATGGTGCGCTGAGTGGGGGAGCACAACCAGGTGGCTTCCCCACTCTCACACAGCGGGCCGCCCATGAGCCGCATGATAAGGGCTAGGACAAAGGCAAAGACGGCGGAAGCGACAAGGGAGATGACCATGAACGCAATGGCCTGGCGGGTAGATCGACGGTTGGCCTCTGCTATCTGCAAAGGATCTGGCTGATCAGCTAGTTCATCGAAACTATGCGGCTCTGGCCGACGCAGGTTGGCATAGTCTGCGTCTGAGGTCAGATCGTTTTCGGGGTGTTCCCGATTGCGCTTCGGAGTCATGGAATAGATGTTAGCCATAACTTAGCTATAACACGGACGAACGAGAACCGGCACCCGCATGTGTGGGAGGAGTGCGGTGGCGGTAGATCCCAGGAATACGCGGGCCAGTGCTCCTTGGGGTACCGAGGCCAAGCAGACTAGATCCCCCTTCTTCCACTTCAGGGCATCGACGGCACCGGCCCAGCCGCTGCCGGTGCCGATGGCGGAGGTGACCTCTAGTTGTGGGAAAGCATCGAGGACATAATCGCGCGCACGATCGAGCATAGACAGTGAATCCTCCCGCCACTCCGAAGCCAGCTTGGAAATGTCAATCTTGTCGTGGAGCGGGGTTTGAAAGAGCCCATCGGCAGAGAAGGCCAGAATGCGCAGCGGGGTATTCCAACTATCTGCAAGATGGGCTGCGGCTAGGAGGGAGTTCTTTTCGGTATCGGCGCGATCGCCCATGCCACCGAGCCCGCTGCGATCTGTGAGGGCGAAGTTAACCCGAGTTACGCCGTGCTTGGAGAGCTTGATACCGCGTGGGACTAGCCCGAGCGGGACGGGAGAATAGTGTAGGAGGGAATCTGCGGTAGAACCCGCGAAGAAGCGGCCCTTGGGGGCGGCCTGGTTGGGGCCGAGCAAAATGGCATCTGCTCCGAAGTCCGCGGCCATCTCCGTGAGGAGGTTCGGGCGCGAAGGCCCATCCACCAAAACGGAGGGTTTCTTATCCCAGAACTTCTTGTCGATACCGGCTGCGGTGAGTTCATGACGCACCGTCTCGGCGCAGGCGGCGGCTTCCGCTTTGAACCACTTCTTATACTTCCCGCCGAGTTTTGAAAGGGAGGTAGAGCCCCAGGGCTGGAAGAGCGTGGAGACCACGCGGACCTGGATGGGCATGGTTCGCCCCAACCACGCGGCGAATTCTATCGCCTCATTCCCGGTGGAGTGCGGGCTCCACGAGACGAGAATCCTGATGGGAGCGCTGGGATCCATCTGGAGGAGAAATGCGGAGGCGGTGTCGGAGTTTTTCTTTGCCATTAATGCAAGCACCTATAAAGAGGTGAAGAAGAGGTGGGGAAGATGAACGAGGAAAGTAAAGAAATTTCTTGCCTCATTATCGCATTAGGGTGAAAAAGAAAGAAATTCCGACTTATAAGCTGCGGTTAATCTCCGGCGGAGGCTGTGCCCACAGTGCCTACCGCGGCTATTTCGGCGTGAAACCTATTCCTTGGTCATGTTGGGGCGGTAGACCTCCGCCAGCTTCGAAATCAGTCCACCGACCTCGCGGGCCTCCTCAAGCTCTGCGGGTTCCAACCACCGCAAAATCGACGCCAACGCTTCCGCGCGCTGCCGGGAGACCACATCGAGCTCGGATTCCCCGCGCTCGGTCAAGGCGACCAGTACGCCGCGGCGGTCTTTCTTGTCACGATGGCGCTCAACAAATCCTTGGCGCTCCAATTGGTACAGCGCGTTCGATGCGGTGGGCATGCGGATGAGCTCCGCGGCGGCGATGGTGCTCACCCGGGATGGGCCGCGCAGACGCAATTGATTCATGATAGAGACCTGCGAGGTGGTCAGCGAGGTGCCCTCAGCCGTGCGTTGGAAAATCAGCAGCAGCTTATTAAGTGCAGGCTGGATATGGCGCGCGACGTCGAGGGCGTCATCATAATTGGAGGGGGAATCCGCAGCTCGTTCACTCATGCACTGCAGTTTAACGGGCACAGGCCCCCATGGGTAGTTAGGTTATTAAAAATTTTCCTTTTGAGAGGCAAATAATCTTTCCATGGGGGTGCGTAGGTGCTTCTTAGGAACCCAAGATGAAGCGCTCGAGCTCCGCGCGGGCGTCCTCATCGGCCATCTGGACCGGTGGGGACTTCATCAGGTAGGCGCTAGCCGGCAGGATCGGTCCTGCCAGACCGCGGTCGAGTGCAATCTTGGCGGCCCGAACGGCGTCGATAATAATGCCGGCGGAGTTAGGGGAGTCCCAGACCTCCAGCTTGTACTCGAGGTTAAGCGGCACCTCGCCGAAGGCGGAGCCCTCCAAGCGCACATAGGCCCACTTGCGGTCATCGAGCCAGGGCACATAATCGGAGGGGCCGATGTGCACGTTGCGGTCTTGGATCTTGCCAGCCAGCGGAGAGTCATGCAGGTTAGAGGTCACAGCCTGGGTCTTGGAGATCTTCTTCGACTCCAGGCGGTTGCGCTCGAGCATGTTCTTGAAGTCCATGTTGCCGCCCACGTTGAGCTGCATCGTGCGGTCGAGGCGGACGCCGCGATCCTCGAAGAGCTTGGCTAGGACGCGGTGGGTGATGGTGGCTCCCACCTGGGACTTGATGTCGTCGCCCACAATGGGTAGCCCGGCGTCGACAAACTTCTGCGCCCACTCGGGATCGGAGGCGATGAACACGGGGAGAGCGTTGACGAAGGCGCAGCCGGCGTCGATGGCGGCCTGGGCGTAGAACTTATCGGCCTCCTCCGAGCCCACCGGGAGGTAGGAGACAACGACCTCGGCGCCCGCCGCGCGCAGGGCAGCGGCGACATCGACCGGCGCGGCATCCGATTCCTCAATCGAATCGCGATAGTAGGAACCTAGTCCGTCCTTTGTGGGGCCGCGCTGGACTTCCACGCCCAGCTCGGGGACCTCGGCGATGGTGATGGTGCAGTTGCGGGAGGAACGGGTGGCCTCACCCAGATCCTTGCCCACCTTGTCTGCGTCGACGTCGAAAGCCGCGACGAACTCGACATCGCCAACGTGGTAGTCGCCGAAGGTGGCGTGCATGAGGCCGGGGATGCGCGCGCTGGCATCGGCGTCGCGGTAGAACTCCACGCCCTGGATGAGGGAGGTGGCGCAGTTACCCACGCCTACGATCGCTACTTTTACTTTTCCTGACAACGCTCAAGCTCCTTAGATTGGCTTTCTTAAAACTCTGTGGCAGGTGCCGTACTTGATGCGGCGTCACCTGCCCCAAAGCACGAGGTTAAGCAAAAAATGATGGGCTGGGGCCAAAGGAGCAAGGTGGATCGATAAAGAAGGACTCGATAGACTCGGCACGATGAATTCTGTTGCCTATAAGCACGTTGTCTCCTACGAATGGGAACGTGCGCAACACCTGCGGCAGCTGCGCCTAGGCCAATTGCAGCGTGAGGATGTGTGTGATGCCGATTTCTTGTTGCGCGCAGCCGCTCGTCACCACGGGGTGACCATGGATAGGGCCTGTCCCGTGTGCGGGCAGCCCTTGCGGCTGACGCTGTGGGTTTATGGTTCCTCCCTGGGCCGGCGTGCGGGCAGCGCGCGCAGCGAGGAAGAAATCGCCGGGATGGTCGCGGAGGGAATCGAGTTCACGGTGCACGAGGTAGAGGTCTGCCCGGCCTGTCACTGGAACCATTTGCTCACCGCAGCCACCGCCTATGCTGCGTGTTAGTTTCTCCCATGCTGGTGGAGGAAGTAAGCTGCAGGTATTTAAGTTTGTTCCGTTAATGAATGAGGACACGAAACAGTGACCGAAAAGGAAGCAGCGGCGCAATCGCGGCGCAAGAGCACGAAGTCTAAGGCACGGAAGAAGCGACGGTGGCCGATCATCCTCCTGGTGATCGTTTTGGCACTCGTGGCCATACCGGGTGGCCTTTTTGCTTATGCCTATTCCCAGTACCAGGTGCCCGAGCCTAAGGACCTGGTCAGCAACCAGGTTTCCACCATCTACGCGGGTGATGGCACCACGCAGCTGGCGCGCCTCGTCCCGCCGGAGGGCAACCGTACCCAGGTCGGTCTCCAAGATATTCCGGACTACGTGGAAAGCTCCGTCCTGGCGGCAGAGGACCGTGAGTTTTGGACCAACTCCGGTTTCTCCTTCACTGGTCTCGGCCGCGCTGTGTTGGGCAAGCTCACCGGTGATTCCAGCGCCGGCGGTGGCTCGACCATCACGCAGCAGTACGTCAAGAACACCCTCGTGGGTGATGAGTACTCCTACGTGCGCAAGGTTCGCGAGCTTATCTATTCCATCAAGATGACTCACGAATGGTCTAAGGAAGACATCCTCAACGCCTACCTCAACACGGTCTACTTTGGACGCAATGCCTACGGCATCCAGGCGGCATCGAATGCCTACTTCAACAAGGATGCCAAGGACCTCACGGTGGAGGAAGGTGCCTTGCTCGCCGGGGTCATCCAGTCCCCGTCGGTGCTTGATCCTTGGGTAGACAGGGAGAGCTCCGAAGCGCGCTGGAACTACGTGCTCGACGGGCTGGTGGAGACCGGAGTACTGGATCCCGCGCAGCGCAACGCCATGGTGTTCCCGGAAACGCGTGATCCTGCCGAGTACTCCGCCTATTCCGAGGCACCTGGTGCCAATGGGCACATTAAGAACCAGGTCATCAACGAGCTGGCCAGCGTCGGTATTACCGAGGATCAGGTCGCAACCGGCGGTCTGAAGATCACTACGACGATCGACATGAACGTCCAGCAGTCCACCATCGACGCGGTCGATGCGCAGCTTAATTCCCTGCAGGATGATGCCCGTGCGGCCTCCGTGACCATCGATCCACGCACCGGCGCTGTGCGCGGCTACTTCGGCGGGAATGACGCAACGGGCTGGGACTACGCCAACTCGCCGCTGCAGACCGGTTCGATATTCAAGGTGATGACCTTGGCCGCGGCGTTGCAGCAGGGAATTAGCCTTGATACGCCTTATTCCTCTGAGCCTTATCAACTGCCCGGTTCTCAGGTTGTCACCAACGTGGATACGGGCTGCGGTAGCTGCTCCATTGCGGAGGCTTTGAAGAAGTCCTACAACACTTCCTTCCTGCGTCTCCAGGATGATTTGGAGAACAAGACCCAAGACACCGCCGACATGGCGCACGCACTCGGCATTGCCAAGTCCCTGCCCGGCATCGATGACACCCTGACCGAGCATGGCCAGACTCCTTTCGAGGGAATCGTGCTGGGCCAGTACCAGTCCCGCCCTCTGGATATGGCAACGGCAATGGCCACCTTGGCTAACCAGGGTGTCTGGCACAGTCCGCACTTCGTGCAGAAGGTAGAGAATAACTTCGGAGAGGTGCTCTACGAGCACCCCAACGATGATGGTGAGCGCCGCGTCTCGGCCAACGTTGCCAACAATGTCATCTCCGCCATGGAGCCTATCGCCGCTTGGTCTAATGGTGCCCTGGCGGGCGGAAGGCAGTCTGCTGCTAAGACCGGCACCACGCAGCTAGGCAACACCGGCAACAACAAGGATGCCTGGATGATTGGTGCCACCCCGCAGCTTGCCAGCGCGGTATGGGTCGGCACCGCCGATAACACCTCCGCCATCTTCAACTCTTCGGGCGGAATCATGTACGGCTCCAACTCGCCCACCCAGATCTGGAAGTACGTTCTCGATAACTCCCTGGCTAACTCGGACTTCGAGACCTTCCCGCAGGCCTATCCGGTTCGCTACGGCAAGGGAAGCCCGGGCAGCGGCTACTACTACACGCCTACGCCTTCGAGCCCCTCCACCGGTGGCAATGCCGGCGCCCAGACCCCCGCAGAGAGCACTCCCGCGGAGCCTCCCGCGGAGCCTCCTGCGGAAGAGAGTGCCCCGCCGGCGGAGAATCCCCTCCCCGAGCTGCCGGAGAACCCGCTGCCCCCGGCTCCGGAGGCGCCCTCGATCGAGGACCTCATACCCCAGGGAAACTTGCAAGATCTCTTCTGATAGGAGCGCAACCTCGTGACCAAGCCGTCGCCCGCCAGCATTAGCCCAGCTAACCGGGTGCCGGCCGCAGCGGAACCCATCGCCCGCGGGGTCATCGAGTTTCTCGGGGGAAGGATGGGCACCCACGCACGCGTGGGCCGGGCGCGGTGGTGGACGCCCCTGCGCGTCATCATCGCGGTGGGCTGGAGCTTTCTCGCCCTCGGATTCCTAAGCAAAGCCAATTGCGCAGGGGGCCGCCGTGGCGAGGACGGTGCCATCCTGCTCAACTGGGACGGAAACCGCAACTACACCTCCTTTTGCTACAGCGATATCATCCCGCTCTACGGCGGGCGCGGCATGGATCAAGGCGGCTTCCCTTATGCCTTTTCCTGGCAAGAGGGCGATGTCACCCGCTACATGGAGTACCCCGTTTTAGCCGGGCTCTTCCAAGGTCTGATGGGCTGGATTTCTCGCGCGACCTATCCCGTGGCGGAGCTTTTCGCCATTCCCGCCGCCGGTTGGTACTTCGCGGTGACCGCCGCGGTGCTTTCCTGCATCTGGGTCGGCGTCCTGGCCATGGTCTACCGTCTCACCGGGAACAGGGCCTGGGACACCATCTTGGTTGCCGCGAGCCCCTTGGTCATCATTCACGCCTTCACCAACTGGGATATTCCCTCCATTGCTCTCGCGGTTGCCGGCTTGCTTGCCGCCTCGCGCGGCCGCTACGTGTGGGCGGGCGCACTCCTGGGTCTAGGCACGGCCTTCAAGCTCTGGCCACTGTTCTTGCTCGGCGCCTTCTTCGTCGTGGCCTGGCGCAATCGGCGCTGGGTGGAGTTTATAAAGATGGCCTTGAGCTGTGCCTTCACCTGGCTTGCTGTCAACCTGCCGGTGGCGCTGGCTTATCCCGCAGCGTGGCGCGAGTTCTATCGCCTCAACGAAACCCGCGGTGCGGAGTGGACCACCATCTACGCCATCCTGAGCCGGAACCTGGGGGTGGAGCTTCCTCCCAGCGTTCTCAATGCAGTGGGCATTGTCCTTTTCCTTGCGGTATGTGCCGCCATTGCCGCCTTCGGCATCCTCGTGCCACGCCAGCCGCGCGTAGCGGAGCTGGCCTATCTCATCGTCGCCGGCTTTCTCCTGGTCAACAAGGTATGGTCCCCGCAATACTCGCTGTGGCTGGTCATTCCGGCGGTCTTGGCACTGCCCAGGTGGCGCCTCCTGTTGAGCTGGATGCTTGTCGACGCCGCGGTGTGGCCAATACTCATGTGGCATATGCTGGGCGCCGGAAACAACGGGGTTCCGCACGAGCTGTTGGACTTGGCAGTCCTTGGCCGCGACGGCCTCATCATTGCCATCGCTGTCTGCATCATCCGGCAGATGCTGGGGCTAAGTTCAGATAAGGTGGCCGCGGCTCATCGTGGCGCTGATCCTCTCTTAGAAAGAAAGTTTCAACGATGCTAACCACTATCATCGGAATCGTCTCCATCACGCTTGGCTTCTTCTGCGTGCTGGCGGCCTATTATCGCTTCCAGCAACACGGTGATAAGAAGTCGGCTCTCGTGTTGGGGATAGCGGCCCTGATCTTCCTCACGGTGATTCCCGTCGCCGCCGCCATCTTTTTCGCCGCGACCTCGAACACTTAGATTTCTTTTCGCCCCTCACGTGCGCTATTGTGGAAAAGTTGCTTGACGCAACGTACCCTCCTGCCATGTCCGCAAAGGTGATGTGGCCGAAAACAATTACTAGACCATAGGAGGTGATGAGGTCCGTGCGTCACTACGAAGTCATGATCATTCTGGATCCTAACCAGGATGAACGCACCGTAACCCCGTCCCTAGACAAGTTCCTCGAAGGTGTTCGCAAAGAAGGCGGCAAAGTCGAAAACGTCGATGTGTGGAGCAAGCGTCGTCTTGCCTACCCGATCGATAAGAAGGAAGAGGGCATCTACGCCGTCGTTAACCTTGAGTGCGAGTCCGCTTCTGTTCTCGAGCTCGATCGCCGTCTGAACCTGAACGACACCATCCTGCGTACCAAGGTTCTGCGCACCGACAGCAAATAGCGGATACTGGGTTCAACAGAAACCACGTAACCGATAAGGAGTAAAAAGACATGGCACAGGGAGATACCAATATCACGGTGGTCGGCAACGTTGTCGCCGACCCAGAGCTCCGTTTCACCCCGGCGGGTGCAGCGGTGGCCAACTTCCGCGTAGCTTCGACCCCTCGTTTCTTTAACAAGCAGACGAATCAGTGGGAAGACGGCGAGGCCATGTTCTTGACCTGCAATGTGTGGCGTACTGCGGCAGAAAACGTCGCAGAGACCCTAACCAAGGGCATGCGCGTCATCGTGACTGGTCGCCTTAAGCAGCGCTCTTTCCAGAGCCGTGAGGGAGAAAACCGCACCGTATTCGAGATTGACGTCGATGAGGTCGGTCCTTCCCTGCGTTATGCTTCCGCCCAGGTTAATCGGAACCCTCGTGAGGGTGGCGGAAACTATGGCGGTGGCCAGCAGCCGCAGCAAGGTGGCAATAACTACGGTGGCGGCAACCAAGGTGGGTTTGGTGGAAACCAGTCCGCCCCGCAGCAGTCTGCTCCTTCGAATGATCCGTGGAACTCCGCACCGCCTGCCGGCGGCTTCGGAGGCGCTGATTCTGAACCCCCGTTCTAAATCTGTCACGCATTTATTATTCACTGAATAACTAACTCAATTGAAAGGCAGGGATCATGAAGCTGATCCTCACCGCTGCCGTTGAGAACCTCGGCGCCCCAGGCGAAGTCGTTGAGGTCAAGGACGGCTACGGACGTAACTACCTGCTTCCTCGTGGTTTGGCTATCGTAGCCACCCGCGGCGCAGAAAAGCAGATCGAGGGCATCAAGCGTGCTCAGGAGTCTCGCGCAATCCGCGACCTCGACCACGCTCGTGAGGTCCGCAACCAGCTCGAACAGCTCGAAGGCGTTACCGTGGAGGTCAAGACCTCTGAGAAGGGTAAGCTCTTCGGTTCTGTCTCGGCACACGATATCGTCGATGCAGTCGAAAAGGCCGGAGGCCCCAAGCTCGACAAGCGCGTCGTAGATCTTCCGAAGGGCCTGGTCAAGAAGACCGGCAATTACCAAGTTGAGCTTAAGCTGCACGCTGACGTTCTCGGCAAGGTGAACTTCTCGGTCGCAGCTGCCAAGTAAGGCATAACGCGACGGTCATATAGACCCATAGACAACAGCACTGCTTTAGGGTCCAGGACTCCCAGCCATGTGAGGTGGCTGAGGGCTTGGACCCTAAAGCTCGTTTTACCCAGCCTGAAGCTGTGGATAAAGTCGTCCCCGAGCTCTGTGAGTGCTTCTCTCCCCCTCCGTGGCCGCTTAAGCGCTTCTGCTGAGGATTATTAGTAGTAGTTCTGCCCGGGTGAAAGGATCTCTTAAGTCGACTTCACAGATCTCTGCGATAAGTTCAATTCTTGAGCGGATGGTATGGCGGTGTACTCGGGTGGCACTGGCTGTAGCACTTAAGGATCCCGCTGCGCGCAAATAAGCTTCGAGCGTCGCTACTAGTTCCGTGTCATGGACGGTATCGTGCTCGATGAGGCGGTCTATGGTTTGTCTGGACCGTGCATCGAGGGCCTTGCGCACTGGGGCTTGGGCGATCCAGTTTGTTCCGACGTATTGCGGTCCGATAAGCGTGCCCAACTCAAGGGTGCGAGCCGCGACCGTGAGATCTTCTACTATCTTCAGGTTCAAGGTGCTCCAGTGCATTGGAGCACCAACCGCGATGCGTAAAGATTTGGCGTTCGGGCCGAAGAACTCTCGAATTTCCGCCGGGGTTCGTGTTCCTCGGAATAACAGCAGTGTCGATGCCGAACCAACCTCGAGGCTAAAGAGATATCGGTTTGCTGCGGCCAATTCTGCATCGAAGTGAGTCAAGGCCCTATTCAGGAAGTGTTCGCTATCGCCGCACACAACCGCAGCGCGCACGCGCCCAGTGGTATCTGCGGCAGATTCGAACACCCGCGCCAGAATCTCGCTGCTGGAGTTTTCTCCTAATAGCGTCGCCAACGCTAGGGTGTGGAGTTCGCTTCGAGCTTTGCGCAGGGAAGCCGGACGCTGGACGAGGATATCGGCTAAGCCCGCACAATGTTTGACAATGCTTCGGTCATAGGAACTGAATTGGCGGGCAGCCAAGATGACAAGTAGATGAAACCGGTCTCCATGGGCGTCTAAGCGGTGAATCAGATAATTGGAGTCTTCGTAGTTTCCTGCACTGCTGGTTGTCTTTTTGGTGGCTAGGCAGCATTTGGCAACCTTGAGGGCCTGCGGAGCCATTATTCCATGGGAGCTAATTAACCTACCATCGCTATCGACGATGCACAGCGAAGCCTGCAATTGGGAGCTTGCTTGCTGGATGAGTTTGCGAACGCCTAGCCCTCCGGCGACGTTAAGCTCCTCTTGCGCGGCGAGTAAGGATTCTTGCTGGAGACGTGCCAGTCGTACCCGTTCGTCCTGCACCTTTTTTGTAAGGGAGATGAACGGAGTGGGTAAGGGTACCTCGAATAGCGTTAGGCCCTTGCTCTGGGCTGCACGGATCAGCTCAGGGGGGACGTGATCAAAACGCAGCCCAGTACCGAACCCAATTCCAACCGCGCCTTTGTTGGCAAGAATCTCGGCGTAGCCGGAGAAGAGCTCAGGTTCGTCGGCGAATCCTAAGCCGGTGAGTAGGATGATTGCCCCTTCATCGATGTACTCTCCAGGGTCTGGAAGTTCGATGCTTTGGATAGACCAGAACCAAGGCTGACCTGTGACGATGAGCCGAAGCCCTAGCCGCTCATCGGAGAGTAACCAGCTGAGCGATAGTCGTTGTTGGGAGACAGGGAGGGAGACTTCCAAGTTTTTAGATACCTTCATGGGTCACCTGCCAGACATGTACAAACATTTTCTATAAGTCTACCGGTATTGTCATATCGGTACCCCTATAGGTGCGTGCATACTGCTTGATGTAGCACGAGATGACACATCAAGAAAGGAACTCTCTATGCACGATCTAAAATACCGTCTCCCGCAAAAACGCCAGTTGAAGACTTCGATACCGGGGCCGGCTAGTGTCTCACTAGCCCAGCGGCGCGACGGCAGTGTCGCACGGGCGGCGACACCGGGGCTGCCGGCCTATATCGTGGAAGGCGATGGCGGGATTCTGGTGGACGCCGACGGTAACTCAATCATCGATTTCGCCTCAGGGATTGCTGTGACATCGGTAGGTGCCTCTAATGCAGCAGTGGTCGAGGCCGTCCGCGAATCGGTAGGTCATCTAACCCACACGTGCTTCTTGTCTGCGCCATATGAATCATACGTGGCGGTAACTGAGAAGCTTGCCGATATAACGCCCGGCGACCACGATAAACGCTCTCTGCTTCTAAGCACAGGAGCAGAGGCAGTGGAAAACGCGGTGAAGATTGCCCGCAACTACACCGGACGCAGCGGCGTTGTGGTCTTCGACCGTGCCTTTCACGGACGTACCAACCTCACCTTGGCGATGACCGCGAAGAGCGTTCCTTATAAGACTGGCTTCGGCCCGTTTAGTGAAGACGTCTACCGAGCCCCGATGTCCTATCCGCTGCGCGATGGGCTAGATGGAGTCACAGCTGCGGAGCGCACCATATCTCACATCGAACGGGAAGTAGGAGCTGAGAACCTAGCGTGCATAGTCATCGAACCGATTCAGGGAGAAGGCGGCTTTGTAGTGCCGGCACAAGGTTTTATTCCGACGCTATTTAATTGGTGTAAAGACAATTCTGTGGTCTTCATCGCTGATGAGATTCAAGCAGGAATGTGCCGTACCGGCCAGTGGTTCGCGATCGAGCGAGAAGGCGTCGTTCCGGATTTGATGACCATGGCCAAGGGCATCGCCGGTGGGCTACCTTTGTCTGCGGTTACTGGGCGGGCTGAGATTATGGATGCCCCAATAGCGGGTGCACTCGGTGGAACCTATGGCGGGAACCCTGTTGCATGTGCGGCTGCCCTAGCAGCGATCTCTCAAATGGAAGAGCTTGATTTGGCTGGTCGGGCGCGCCAGATTGAAGGCATCATTCGCGAGGAGCTGGCACTGTTGACCCAGTATCAACAAGTGGCAGAGCTTCGGGGTAGCGGGGCCATGATGGCGGTGGAGCTGGTTAATTCCGACGGTCTCCCTGACGCGATGACAACCAAGAAGGTTGCCGCCGTCTGCCAGCGGGCAGGTGTGCTGGTACTGGTCTGCGGACTAGATGGCAATGTCATTCGCCTTTTGCCACCTCTGGTTATCAGCGAGGACATATTGCGCGATGGTCTGCGAGTCCTGGCCCAAGCGTTGCAGGATGAGTTCGACACGCAGCCCGCCGCAGCCTATGCGGGCGAGCCCGCAGGAAAGAGGTAAAGAACCATGCCTGATTATCGGACCTATTTTTCCTCCGACTTTCCAACTGGCTTGTGGATGGGGACAAACGCCCAGGAATCCTCCACACGGAGCACTTTTGAGGTACAAGACCCAGCTACTGGATCAATCATCGCCAATGTCGCGGATGCCAGCGTCGAAGACGCTCAGCGCGCCCTCGACTTGGCTGTGGCAGCCCAGGAAAGCTGGAGAGTGACTTCGCCACGGGATAGGGCCGCAGTCTTGCATGCTGTTTCTGAGGCGCTGGCTGAGCGTAGTGAAGAATTCGCGCGCACCATTACTTTGGAAATGGGAAAGCCATTAGAGCAAGCTCACGCAGAAGTGGCGAACGCTTGCGAGTATTTTTCCTGGTTTGCTGAAGAAGCGGTGCGTATCCCCGGACGCTTTGCTTATAGCCCTAGTGGCGAATCCCAATTTAAAGTCTCCCGCTTGGCGGTCGGACCCGTCTTGGCGATAACCCCCTGGAATTTCCCCTTGGCCATGTCAGCTCGCAAGATTGCGCCCGCGCTCGCTGCCGGCTGTCCAGTCATTGCGAAGCCAGCCCCTGATACGCCGCTGACCTTACTTCTACTAGGTGAAGTACTGGCCAAAGTGTTTCCGGAACACGGGGTGACAGACGGTTTGGTATCCATCCTCCCGACCAGCGACGCGCAGGCGCTGGCGAGGACATTGATGTCAGATCCCCGCCTGCGCAAGATTACATTTACTGGTTCTACCCCAGTGGGGCGGCAGCTTGTACGCCAAGCTGCTGAAAACCTGCAGCGTACCTCGATGGAACTCGGTGGAAATGCACCATTTGTGGTTGCAGAAGATGCAGATATTGACCTCGCGGTCGCTTCGGCTTTACAAGCTAAGCTGCGAAATTGTGGGCAGGTATGCGTTGCCGCGAACCGGTTTTTGGTAGATTCCAGCATTGCTGAAGAATTCGTCGACAAGCTCCTAGTAGGCCTCCGTGCCGTTCGCCTTGGCAATGGTCTGGATCCGGAGACAACTGTGGGGCCGTTGGTCAGTGTTGCCCAGCGCAATAGGGTGGCCGACCTCGTCTCCGAGGCGATTGCCGATGGCAGCATCTTAAGGTGCGGAGGGCACTGTCCTGAAGGCCCAGGAGCATTCTATCCGCCCACAGTGCTAGTCGATGTCCCGGCTACCTCGAGAATCATCCGCGAAGAGATCTTCGGTCCGGTATTTACCGTTACTACCTTTGACGGCATTGAAGAAGGCGTTGCTGTTGCCAACTCCACCGAATTCGGCCTGGCAAGTTATGGATTTAGCAATAGCGTGTCTACTGCGCGCTACCTAGCTGAGCACCTGGAGGCCGGAATGGTGGGAATCAATCGAGCAGCTGTCTCCGAAACAACAGCGCCCTTCGGCGGCATCAAGCAATCAGGCTTCGGCCGCGAAGGAGGTATCGAAGGCATCGAAGAATACCTCGACATCCGTTACGTGCTGTCTTAAGTATCTCCCTAGACCTCCAAAGGACTTTTAATATGACGAAGAAAGATGCTTCACCTTCTCACACAAACATCCGGACACAAGCATCCAAGCAAGCACTACGCTCGCGGCATGTCACAATGATCACGCTCGGTGGAATCATCGGCGCCAGCCTATTTGTTGGCTCGGGAAACATGATTCGCAATGCGGGTCCGGCCGCTGTGGTTTCCTATGCTCTAGGCGGTGTCTTAGTTTTCCTCGCGATGCGAATGCTGGGTGAAATGGCGGCTGCACGGCCGGCGATCGGCTCATTTATGGAGTATGCCCGCGAAGGCCTTGGCGACTGGGCCGCATACCTGGTGGGCTGGTTGTATTGGTACTTTTGGGTAGGGGTCTTGGCCTACGAGGCGATCCTCGGCGGCGAAACACTGCATGAATGGTTGCCAATAATTCCCTCCATAGGCTGGTCGATGCTTCTCATTGCGTTCTTCGTCGGAATCAACCTCTTTTCGGTGCGATTCTTCGGCGAAGTCGAGTTTTGGCTCGCAAGCATCAAAGTCGCAGCCATCGTGGTATTCCTCGGCGGCGGTACCCTCTATGCCCTAGGTCTATGGCCTGACTCAGAGTTTTCCCTATCCAATTTGTGGGCGCATGGGGGCTTCGCCCCCAACGGGCTAGGCGTAGCTTTTAGCGGTGTAGCCATTGTTATTTTTTCCTATTTCGGCACCGAAATCGCGGTTATGGCATCCGCAGAATCGGAAGACCCGGCGACGGGGGTACGTCGCGCCACATCCACCGTAATCTGGCGTATCCTACTATTCTTTGTCGGATCTATTGTGGTGATCTGTGCAGTGGTTCCCTGGAACGAGCTCCCAGAACCGACTAGCGTGGCAACCGCCCCCTTCACTTACGTATTCGCTCTGCTGGGGATGCCTGGGGCGTCAGCGATCATGCAGATGGTTATCTTTACTGCGGTAGTCTCGGTTTTGAATTCTGGGCTCTATTCCGCATCGAGGATGCTAGCCTCGCTCGGTGATCAAGGTTTAGCTCCGCAAATAGTTGCCCGTCGTTCTAAGAGCAACGTGCCGGTATACGCGCTGCTAGCTTCCATTAGCGGTGCCATTATTGCCACCATTGCAAATTACGTCGCCCCCCAATCAGGAGTATTCGACTTCATTATGAACTCGGCCGGCCTGGTCGCATTATTCGTCTATGTATTCATCGCGCTGACTCAGATGCGGATGCGGCAAAAGATGAGCCCTGAGCAAGTCGCCGGCCTAAAGTTGAAGGTGTGGTTGCATCCGTGGCTCAATATCCTCCTGATCGCCGGAGTCGCTGCCATACTCCTGGTTATGCTGGCTTCAGAAAGCGGACGCACACAGGCCTGGACTAGCCTGATAGCCACCGCCGTACTAGTAGTGTTTTGGCCGCTGGTGCGAAAGAGTCTGGCACGAAAACGGGCAACGGCTCAAGAGGAAACACCGAATGAGAGTGCCATGTCGGTGAGATGAAAAACCTCAGTTGAACCCAAAGGCGGAGGATTGTCGGTGCGGTGGCTACACTGAACGTATTTGGGTGGGGGAGATACATCGCTTTCGCTAGGAAGAAGGGACCATAGTCATGACGAACGCCAGTTTCGATGACTCGGAGGCAGTCCTGCCGGAGTCTGCTTCCGCGCAGGCGCGCCCGCGTCGCAATCACCAGGCAGAGCCCAAACCCTATGGCGAGTTCCGCCAGCCGCCCTCAGACCGTGAGGCCGAGCAGGGTGTGCTGGGGGCGATGCTGCTGAGCCCGAATACGGTGATGGAGGTCATCGAGGAGCTCGAGCCGGAGGACTTCTATTACCCAGCGCACGCGCTCATCTACAAGGCCATGTTGGACCTGTATGCCTCCGGAACCGACATCGATGCGGTCATCGTAGCCTCGCGCCTCGATCGCTTCAACAATCTTGAGAGAGTAGGCGGGGCGCCCTATCTCCACACGCTATTGGCCACGGTGCCCACGGCAGCGAATGCCCGCTATTACGCGGAGATTGTCGCGGAGAAGGCAGTCCTGCGCCGGCTCGTGGATGCGGGAACGCGCGTGGTACAGCTGGGTTTTGAGGGCGCCGAGGATGCGGAGATCGAATCCGTATTAGACCGCGCCCAGCAGGAGGTATTCGCCGTCGCCCAGCGTAAGACCGCCGAGGACTATCAGATCCTGGGTGATCTCATCGATCCCACCATTGATCAGCTCGCTGCCTTGCAACAGACCGGTGGCATCGAATCCGGCGTGCCCACGGGCTTTATTGACCTAGACAAACTCACCAATGGCCTGCACGCCGGGCAGATGGTCATTGTGGCCGCCCGTCCTGGTGTGGGTAAGTCCACGCTGGCGCTGGACTTCATGCGTTCCTGTTCGCTGGCGCACGGCAAGGCCTCGGCGATCTTTTCGCTGGAAATGTCGGCCTCGGAGATAGTCATGCGCCTGCTCTCTGCGGAGTCCGAGGTCAAGCTCGCGGATATGCGCGGCGGCCGGGTATCCACGGAGGACTGGGCCAAGATCGATGACACGCTCAACCGCATCCAGGATGCGCCCCTCTACATCGATGATTCGCCGAACCTGACGATGATGGAGATTCGTTCCAAGGCCCGCCGCCTGAAACAGCAGCACGGCCTGGACCTCGTCGTGCTCGACTACCTGCAGCTGATGTCCTCGGGTAAGAAAGTGGAATCCAGGCAGCAGGAGGTCTCGGAGTTCTCGCGTCAGCTGAAGTTGTTGGCCAAGGAGCTAGAGGTTCCACTCATCGCGATTTCGCAGCTCAACCGTGGACCGGAATCCCGCACCGATAAGAAGCCGCAGTTGGCTGACCTGCGTGAGTCCGGCTCGCTTGAGCAGGACGCGGACATGGTTATGCTGCTCTACCGCCCAGACTCTCAAGACCGTGACAACGAGCGTGCGGGCGAGGCCGACATCATCCTAGCCAAGCACCGCGGCGGCCCTATCGACACCGTGCAGGTGGCCCACCAGCTGCACTACTCCAAGTTCGTCAACATGGCCCACGGATAGTTCTTTGACCTGGTCGGGATCCCCCAGCCTGGGGCCGAGGATGACTAACACGGCGAACACGGCCGCGGCGCCAAGGCTAAGCCACTGCCATATACGTTGCCAGCGCGGGCCTGCCCAACGGGCCAGAACTGCGCCTAGCAGCGCGCCTAAGGTGTTGAAGAGGAGATCATCTATGTCGCTGCGGCCCAACGCTAAGGCGTATTGGGCGGCCTCGAGCACGGCGCTGAGCGCAAAGCCCGCCGCGACGGTCTTGCGTACGGATTGGGTGAGCCCAAAAACGAGCAGCCCGAAGGGGAGAAAGAATGCGGTGTTACCCGCGTACTCAAATAGCGGGGCGAACCAACTGCCGCTAGAGAACTCATCGAGGGGAACAAGCTCGAGCTGGCGCACGCGCTGCTTTTCTGGCACCCATAGGTAGCCAATGCGATAGAAGGGTTTCAGGGTGGTCAGCGCGATCATCACCGCAATCCACGCTACCAGTGCACCCCTAGCTAGCAAGGGCCTTGTCCTTTTGCTCTGGAAGCGCGAAGGCTGCCAGTGCCGCGATGAGGAAGGCGAGCGCGAAGAGAGCGAAGAGCCAGCCTATGCCGAAAGAGGCGAAGATGAGCGGCACGATAAGCGGCGCGATGATGGAGGCAATCCGCCCAAAGCCGGCCGCCGCGCCCGTACCGGACCCGCGCAAGGAGGTGGGGTAGAGCTCCGGCCCGATGGCGTAGAGGGCGCCCCACGCGCCGAGGTTGAAGAAGGAGAGCAGGCAGCCGGCGGCGATGATGGTGGCGTCGGAGGAGGCAAAGCCGTAGCAGCCGGCGGCCACCGCGGAACCAATCAAGAACACCGCGAGCGTAATGCGCCTGCCCCAGACCTCAATGAGCCAGGCCGCCGCCGCGTATCCCGGCAGCTGCGCGAGCGTGATGATGAGCGTGAAGGTAAAGGATTTCACCAGGGAGAAGCCATCCGCCACCAGCAGCGAGGGGATCCAGATGAAGGCGCCATAGTAGGAGAGATTCACGCAGAACCAGATCACCCACAGGGCCGCAGTACGCCCGCGCACGGCCTTGCTCCAGATGGAGCGGGCGGAGATATCCTCTGGCGGTACCGGTGGCAGATCGTCATACTTGTCGACGCCCTCCTCAAAGGACCGCACCACCGCCTCGGCCTCGGCATCCTTGCCGCGGCTTTCTAGGAAACGTACCGATTCCGGCAGTTTGGAGCGCACGTAGACGGAGTAGAAGGCCGGGACCATGCCTATCGCCAGCGCCCAGCGCCAGCCATTTTCCCCGGCGCTGACGACGAAGGTGCCGATCAGAGCGGCTAGCAGCCAGCCCAGTGCCCAGAAGGCCTCCAGAATCACTACGAGGCGGCCACGTACCCGCCGTGGGGCAAATTCAGAGATGAGAGTGGAGGCCACTGGTAGCTCCGCACCGAGGCCGAGGCCGACGATAAAGCGCAAGACGATGAGTGCGACGAGCCCTGTGGCCAAACCGGAGGCACCCGTGGCGAGGCCGTAGACAAGGAGGGTGATGGCAAAGACGTGGCGGCGGCCGAACTTATCAGCCAGCAGCCCGCCGAAGGTGGCGCCGATGGCCATGCCGACGAAACCTGCCGAGGCAATCCATGAGGTTTGTTGGGCACCCAAATCCCAATGCACCGCGAGAGCGGCGATGATGAAGGAGACGAGTCCCACATCCATGGCATCAAGGGCCCAGCCAAGGCCGGAGCCGACGAGGAGTTTCTTGTGTTTTGCGGTTACGGGCAGCCGGTCGAGGCGTTCACTGCGAGAGAGCATGCCCTATACCGTAGCCCGAAGCACCCCCACAAGGGGAGGGGTTTGGGCACAATAAACCGCGACTTGTGCTAACTGCGCGGGCGGAAGCCGCGCAGCCGCAGTGAGTTGCTCACCACGAATACCGAACTTAGCGCCATGGCCAGCCCGGCAAAAAGCGGATTGAGCAGCCCAATGGCGGCCACGGGGATGAGGACAACGTTGTAGGCAAAGGCCCAGAATAGATTTCCTTTGATGGTGCGCAGGGTGCGGCGCGAGAGGCGAATGGCGTCGCCAGCCGAGCGCAGATCGTTATTCATCAGCGTGATGTCGGAGGCCTCGATGGCTACGTCGGTGCCCGCGCCCATGGCCAGGCCGAGGTCGGCCTGCGCGAGCGCGGCGGCGTCATTAATGCCATCTCCTACCATCGCAACGTTCTTGCCCGAGGCCTGCAGGTGCTTGATGAAGTCGACCTTATCCTGCGGCAGCACACCCGCCGCGACATGTGAGGCATCAATTCCCACCGCGCTGGCCACGGCCTGGGCGGCGCCGGCGTTATCCCCGGTGAGAAGGTAAGGATCGAGGCCCAACTCGCGCAGCTGGGCAACCGCGTCGGCGGAAGTGTCTTTGACGGTATCTCGGACATCAATAATGCCGGCGAGCTTGTCATCGATGTAGACGGCCACGGCGGTGCCACCTGCAGCTTCGGTGGCGGAGAAGGCCTGCTGGAAACCATCCAGCGTGCCTTCAGCACGTCCCACCCGCACGCGCTGGCCGTTGACCGTGGCCTCGACGCCTGTGCCTGCCCGGGAAGTGAAGTCCTGTGCGGCGTGGCCTGGCCGGGCGGCCTCGGGGCAGGCGGCGACGATCGCCTTGGCGATGGGATGCTCTGATCCTGCCTCCACCGCAGCTGCGGCCTCAAGGACTGGGCCATGCACGGCGGCCACGGACATCGTCCCTTCGGTGACGGTTCCCGATTTATCCATGACGATGGTGTCTACCCTCTTGGTAGATTCGAGGATCTCCGGGCCCTTGATGAGCAGCCCCAGCTGGGCGCCGCGCCCGGTACCCACCAGGATGGCGGTGGGGGTGGCTAGCCCCATGGCACAGGGGCAAGCGATGATGAGTACCGCCACCGCCGCCACGAAAGCCGGTGCGAGACCGCCGAAGAAGAGGTGAACCACAAGCGTCAAAGCAGAAACCGCAATGACGATGGGCACGAAGACCTGCGCGATGCGGTCTACCAGTTTCTGCACCGGTGCCTTGCCGGACTGGGCCGCGGTGACGAGCTTGGCTATATGGGCCAAGGTGGTATCTGATCCGACCTGGGTAGCCCGGACCTCAAGGCGGCCTGAAGTATTGAGCGTGGCGCCGGTGACCTTGTCGCCCTCCTTGACCTCGACGGGCACGGATTCGCCCGTGAGCATGGATTCATCCACGGCGGAGGCACCGGCCAGCACGATTCCGTCCGTGGCAATCTTTTCCCCCGGCCGCACCACAAAGACATCCCCGACCTGGAGCTGCGATATGGGGACGCGGACTTCTGAGCCCCCGCGCAGCAGTGAGGCATCCTTGGCCCCTAGGTCGAGCAGGGAGCGCAGAGCCGCGGAGGATTGACCCTTGGCCTTGAGTTCAAACCACCGCCCTAGCAGCAGGAAAGTGATGATCATGCCCACGGACTCGAGATAAATATGATCCATGTGGGCGTCATTGGAGGCAAAGCTCATGTGCATCTTCATGCCCGGCATGCCCGCATGCCCGAAGAACAGTGCGTAGAGCGACCAAAAGTAGGCCGCCGAGGTGCCCATGGTGATGAGCGTGTCCATGGTGAAAGCGCCGTGGCGCAAGTTTGCCCACGTGGCCTTGTGGAAGGGTGCACCGCCAAAGACGAAGACGATGGTGGCCAGAATCGTTGCGGCCCACTGCCAGTTCATAAACTGCCAGGCCGGGATCATGGAGACGGCCATGACGGGCACAGATAGGAGAGCTGAGACCACGGTGCGCCTGCCTAAGTCGCGGGACTCGGCGGTGCGTGCAGCGTCCACCTTTTCGGCGGCGGAGGGCTCGGCGTCCACCTCCGCGTTATGCTCCGTGGCTGTGTTATCTGCGACGGGGAAGGCATCATAGCCGGCGCCGCGCACGACCTCGACAAGGGAGTCTGGGTTGGTGGCGGCGGGGTCATAGTCCACGGAAGCTGATTCCGTTGCGTAGTTGACCGAGGCCTTGACACCATCAACCTTGTTGAGCTTGCGCTCGATGCGTGATGAGCAGGAAGCGCAGGTCATCCCCGTGACTCCGAGATCAAGATGGACAAGATTGCTCATGGGGCTTGCTCCTTTTAGATGTTGTACGGTGCCGGCCATTTCCAGGCTGTTGCTCGGAGTTATTGCTCGAGCGTGTAACCGGCCTCGGCGACGGCGGCGGCGACCTGCTGATCGCTGAAGCCCTCACCGTCCACGGTGACGGCACCGGTGTTGTGGTCTGCGGTGACTGCGGTGACCCCGGGGATCTCGCCGACTTCTTCCTTGACCGACATCTCGCAATGCCCGCAGGTCATTCCTTTGACTGTGTAGTTCTTGAGTGACATCTTCTTCTCTTTCTCTTCCATATTGCTTCACTTGTGATTCTCGTTTGCAAGATCCGATCCTATACCCCATAGGGGTATCCGACAAGGGTGGGAAAGGATTAAAAACGAATCCTGTACCGTTGACTAGAAAGAAGAAGAAAACGAAGAAAGAGAATTAAGGAGCACATAACATGGCAACCGTTGACATCACTGAACAGACCTTTGAGAAGACCGTCACCGCCGAGGGCATTACCTTGGTCGATGCGTGGGCAGATTGGTGCGGGCCCTGCAAGCGCTTCGCGCCGGTCTACGAGCAGGCCTCCGAGAACCACCCGGATGCCACCTTTGCCAAGCTCGATACCGAGGCCAACCAGGGCATTGCGGCCGCGCTTGAGATCCAGTCCATTCCTACCCTGATGATCTTCCGCGACGGAATCTTGGTGTTCCGCGAGGCCGGCGCACTGCCGCCCGCAGCGCTCGAGGATCTCATTGGGCAGGTCAAGGGCCTGGATATGGAAGAGGTGCGCCGCCAGGTCGCCGAGCAAAACTCTGAGTCCTAGCAGTCCTAGGGCTCACAAGCTCTAAGTTCTGCCCCGCCAGTTCCGCGAAAGTGCACGGCGCTTTCTAGCGAGTCCCGCTAAACTCGCTAGAAAGCGTCTTTCTTTACTTTCAAGGAGTGTTATTCATGGCAAACCCATTCAGCAAGGGTTGGAAGTACATGATGAGTTCTTTCGATCAGAAGATCGATGAGAACGCTGATCCCAAGGTCCAAATTCAACAGGCAGTAGAAGGCGCCAAGAAGCAGCATCAGCAGATCTCTGAGCATGCCGCAGAGATCATTGGCCGCAAGTCCCAGCTGGAGATGCAGATTAACCGCCTGCTCAAGTCGCAGCAGGATTATCAGGCCCAGACCCAGCGCGCGCTCGAGCTGGCAGATAAGGCAGAGGACCCCCAGAAGGCCACCGAGTACAACCAAGCTGCCGAGGTAGTGGCCTCCCAGCTAGTAGCGGTAGAGCAGGAGCTCGAGGGTCTCAAGACCCAGCACGCTGCCGCCCAACACGCCGCGGAGCAAGCCAAGCGTCAGCAGCAGGAGTCGGAGGCGCGCCTGAAAGAGCAGCTGACTGAGGTGGATCAGCTCCTCGCGCAGGCTGATCAGGCATCCATGCAGGAGCAAAGCGCCAAGGCCATGGACTCCCTCAACGAGCTAAAGCCGGATGAGTCCACGCCGACCTTGGACGCGGTGCGCGCGAAGATTGAAAAGCGCTATACGGACGCGCTAGGCGCCCAGGAGCTGCACGAGGCCACCGGCGGGGACCGTATTCATGAGATCGCCGCCGCCGGCAATGACTTCAAGGCCAGCGCTCGCCTCGATGCCATCCGTGCGGAGATGGCAAAGAAGAAAGAGATCGAGCCTGGCTCCGAGGAGGCCTCCAAAGAGTCTTAGGGCTAAGAAGCCCCGGGGTAGTAGGTCCCCGGGTAGTAAGCCCTAGAGTTCGCGGTGGACGTTAATCAGCACGCCGCGGATTCCGGAGTGGAATCCATCGCGCAGATTAACGCGCTGGGATTCCGTCAGCGTGTATTCGTGCAGTGTTTCGCAGGCAAATTGCAGCAGCGGGCGATCGATCTCCGGGGGGAGTCCGCCGCCAGAAAGCATGTGCGCTTGATCGCGTTGCTCGGCGTTTGCTGCGTTTTCAAACCACCACGAGGCGTACTGCTGCCCCACGTCGAAGGGCGATTGAAAGCCCGCCGAGGACCACACTTCCTCCGGCAGCGGCACGTACTTTGACCTTAGCTTGCGGCGGGGCGCCATCATGGAGGGCTTCGGCGCGGCAGACTTTTCCTCGCCGGGGCCTTCTTCGGTGCTGGTTGATTCTTCGGCAGGATCCGCAGCTTCAGACTCGAGGGGGAATCCAGTCCCATCTGGCTGCGCATCAGTTCGGCCTGCCGCGAGATCTGCAGGGCTCGGCGCCGGCGCAGCGCTAGGCTCGCTAACTGCGCCGCTGATTTCTGCCTCAACCTCGATCTGCGCCTCCACGCGGGCCTCGGCTTCGGTCTCCGCCGCGAAAGCCGCCTCTACCTCGGAAGCTTCTTCCGAATCGGTCTCAGAGACAGGTTCCTGGGAGGCAATGTGTTCCGGCACGATGGGAGGTACGGGACCTTCCAGAACCTGTAGCTCCATACAGTCGGCGAAGTCCTCCCGCGGATCCAAAATCGTGGTGGTGTCGCAGGCGTGGCGCAGCGCTGAGGACATGGAATCCCAGCCGAAACCGTAGAGGTGAACGCGCACGCCATTATCGACGGCCTCTTCAACCCCCGGAATCATATCCGCGTCCCCGGAAACGAGGACGAAATCGGTGACCTGCGCCCGCATCGCGGAGACCACCATGTCGGCGACGAGGCGGGTATCTACTGCCTTCTGGGCGCGGCGCTCGCCCCATTCAATGAGCTGACCGGTGCGCAGCTGTACGCCGTTGCACGTCCGCAGCGCACGTTGATAGCGGTGTGGCCCGCTATCGGGGATGCCGTCATACCAATACTGACGGTGGACACTGTTGTCGAGTTGATTGACAATCATGTTGTCCAAGGTGGCTACGACCTCGGGCAGGTCAATTTCTAATTGTGCTCGGGCTCCTGTCTCCCATGAGTTATAAAAGCTGGCTAGTAAATAAGAGGTGTCAACAAAGACAATTGTGCGCTCAAGCATGGCTCCTAAGTTCCGTTCCTAATTGTTCTAAGTAATTTTTTACATCTCCAGTGTGCCTCATTAGTCACAAAACTTCGATCTCCTTGCGAAAACACGCTGCTCAGAGCCAGAGAGAAACCTCTCTTGACCATTGCGGAACCCCTGGGCATGTTATACGGTTGGTTACGCAACTAACTAACCTGCGCAATGCAGAATTCAGCAAAGGAAGGCCAGGGGCGTGGATAGCTCAGCACAGCCGCTCTTTCGGCAGATTGCCTCCCTCATCGAAGACGCCATCGTCGATGGGTCTTTAGCAGAGGGGGCGCAAGCGCCCTCCACGAATGAATTGGCTGCCTTCCACAGCATCAATCCGGCTACCGCCCGCAAGGGCCTGGCACTGCTGGCCAGCCAAGGCATCCTTGAAAAGCGTCGTGGCATCGGAATGTTTGTTGCCACAAAGGCCCGCGAGCTTATCCGGCAGCGTCGGCGGCAGGACTTCGCGGCGGAATATCTCGCCCCCTTGGTCGATGAGGCCGTCCGCCTGAATTACTCCAAACCCCAGCTCCACGAGCTACTAGAACGCGTAGCGGAAAGCAGAGGACTCTACTCATGATTATGACCCCCCACTTCTCCTTCGCTCACAGCCTCACCCATGGCCTCGTGGGCCCCAATGGGCGTGGTAAAACCACCCTGCTGCGCCAGATTGCTGGGCAGATCCCCGCCCCTGATATCCGCGTGGACGGCGATCTTCCCTTTGATAATCAGGACGTCCTAGACCGCGTGGTACTCATGGGAATTGACAATCCCCTGCCGGAAGGCTGGAACGTCAAGAAGATCTTCGCTGTCGGCAAAACGCGCTGGCCGCAATGGAACCAAGACCGTGCCGATGAGTTGGTGACAAAGTTTGCTCTACCCCAGGGGAACTACTCCGGGCTTTCACGTGGCCAAAAGTCTGCGGTGGGCTTCATCTTCGCCGTGGCCTCTGGGGCGACGATCATGCTTCTCGACGAACCCTATCTCGGCCTCGATCCCCAGCGCCGCGAAGTATTTTATGAGGTTCTCCGCGAAGAGCACGGCCGTACCATCATCGTCTCAGTGCATCATCTCAACGAGGTGGCAGGGCTGCTCGATACGGTCAGTCTCCTTGATTCGACGCCGATCACAGGCCCAGTGGATGACTTCGTGGAGTCAATAGTGGAGCTGTCAGGGCCAGCTGAAAAGCTGGACAGGGCACTCGGGCGCCTAAAGGTTCCCGTCTTAAGCCGCGAGTCCACGCAGCTGGGAGCTCGCGCGGTGGTCGATGCGCGTCCCAACCTCGCCGATAGCGTCTTTGATCAGGCAGTCCAATTGGGACTGCGGGCCCAGGAAGTCACCCTCGAGAAGGCGATTCTGGCACTGGGGGACAAAGAATGAGACTCTTTTGGCAGCTCCACTCTCCCCTTATCGAAGGGGGTGTGCTCGTATTCTTAGCTCTCTTACCGGAACTAGTCGCGGACAAGTCCACACTGTGGGGTTTAGTATCCGCATTCCTTGCAGCCAGCCTCATCGCCGGCAATCGCAATGGCTTTGCGCAGTACGGTGCGATCAGCCTGAGCAGCACGGTGTGGAATCGCGACCAGAAGATCATTGCTTGCCTGCGCTTTCTGGCCTTCGGCGCCTCAGCTGCCTTGCACTCGCAGTGGTGGCCCTTGGCTATTGCTGCAGTGGGGCTAATCATCCGCCTTGTTATTAGTCCCCGTCCGCAAAGGACAACGCTCTCCGAGTTGCTGGTCGGAAGCGACGGGGACAGCAGTCTCGGGCGATTTTCTCCACGGCCGCTAGCCCAGGCTGTCTATCGACCGCAGCTTAAAATGTGGGCCTGGACCTGGGTGGCATACTGTCTGGTTACCGCAGGGACCGCACTGACAGGTGCGTCGCGGGCGGAACAGGTGCTAATAGCTTTCGTGGTGACTGCGCCTTGGGTTTTAGTCTTCGGCTTTGGAACTATGCGCGACTCTTTGCGTGAATACGTCATACTCGGCGGCACGCGTGCAGCGTGGGCGCAAGCGACGATCCTAAATAGCGCAGTGGGGATAATCGTTGCATTGGTGGCGAGTGCGCTATTCGCCCTAGCGAACAATGACCTAGGTATGTCGCTGATTGCGTTCGCCCTGTTGCTTCCCTGCGCGGTTACTCTTCTTGAGTTCATGCGTTGGCGCAACGTGTATGTAGTCATTCTCTTCCTTGTAGGAGCCGGTCTAGTTACCTGGTCCTGGATAGTCGGAACGCTGGCAGCGTGGATCGCCGTGGCAGGGCTGGTCGTGCTCTATGGGTGCTGGGCCTTGCTGCTGCCCCTCTACATCCGCCAGGCAGATGCCTTTGGCAAAGGAATCGCTGGCTGGATGGGCCTGATGAAATAGCGCCTTTAAAAGCCTGCAGAAAGCTGCGAAAACAGGGTCAGAACAAGTGCATCCAAAACATCGTATGACGTGCGGATTTGTAATTGTTCGGCGTGCTGTGTAACTTTATGTGAGTCAGAGCGACCGACAGCGCCCCACAGAATCACTTGATTCTGGCTGAAGCGGCGAGAAGAAAACGGCCCTGAACACAATAATTTTACTCATAACGAGTACCTAGTCTTTGGACTTGGGTATGAGTTGTGTAGCGATGATGTTTGAGAACTCAATA